>JALQUL010000304.1 GCA_023260735.1 Limnohabitans sp.
AATTTCTAAATTGCCATTACCCAATCAACTTCTCTCACGATTGAGATTTCATATACTCCACTTTCTACCATCTCTGCTGCCTTTTGTATTTTTCTGCCAAAATTTTCTACTATCCAATCGGGGGATACTTTAGCCCCAACCACTAAGTAGTTGGTTTTTTTTGTAACATTATCTGCTGTTACGCCACCTCTTTTTTGGACAGCTCTAAAGCAAGCTTGGCGTGTTCCATACATGAACTCACCTGTGAATACAAAAGTGTTGCTCTCAAATACTATATGTGGATCATCATCAAAAACAGTTTGAATATAATCAGGAAGAGCAACACCTGTATTTGAAAAATCATTACCACTTAAGGTCTTTAGCTCTTGGAGCAACTGCTCACGCTCCTCAGTTGCAATAACACCATCTGCCAATACTTCTCGCACTCTTCTAAAAATAATATTCGCTGGGTAAGCACTTGCAATGTGTCTATTTTCAGACATCCACACTGATAAAAATTGAATTTCTGTATCACTTAGGTTGTCATCACAAACTATGCCGTTCACTATACCCATTAGAGTATTTAAACTTTTCGTCACTAGTCTTTGATCAATTGAATTTAATTTAGCAACTTCTGGATTACTCAAAGTTATCTCCTAGTATTATTTTTTAAAATTTTTGGTTATAATTTTAATGCTAATAAATTTAAGTTCCATCAATTTTTCTAATAAAAAAAGTAGCATTATTCAGATTAAACACTTCATATTGTTTATTTTGAAAACCTAATCAGACACTGAGTGCACTCTCTGTCAGAGTAGTTGTCAAGTCAACAAATAAATAAAATTCCTCAACTAATATCTTGAACACTTAAAACCCAATCGAACTTTATTAAACAAAATAAGCTATCACACGACACCCACCTCCACTAACCATGGTGCCTGCTTAGTAACCCAAACTAAAATCTATTAAGGCTTTATAGGGCAATAACTGGGCTGTAAGTAGTAGGCCAATTAACAAAATCATAAACAGCAATAAGCAAATTATTGCGCTTTTGTGGCTTATAAAAACAGGCAGTGTTTCTTGCTTATTTGGCCTTGCTGTTTTAAAAAATAAAAACCCAATGATGCCCGCCATGGCAATAATTCCTGCTTGGCTTAGGCTGCCTGTTAGTACAGTGGCACAAGCTGCTGCCGTTAGCATTAACAAAGTGCCTGTCCATCCTTTGCAAAGGCTTTTGTACATAGCCCACACCGCTTGTGCCACAACTGCTACTGTGGCAATTTTTAAACCTTGCAACACTCCGTTTGGAATATAAGCTTGGTAATGCGTAATGGCTAATGCAAACACCATTAACAATAAGGTAGATGACAAGGTAAAACCAAGCCAAGCTAATAATGCACCTATATAACCATGTCTAAAAATACCAATTGCCATTCCTACTTGGCTACTAGCAGGCCCTGGTAAAAACTGGCATAGGGCAACTAAATCGGCATAGCTTGCTTCGCTCATCCATTTACGCCGTGCCACAAACTCCGCTCTAAAATAAGCCAAATGCGCCACAGGCCCACCAAACGAGGTAAGGCCTAGTTGGGTAAAAATCAAAAATAATTGCCACCTACTTTCTTTTAATGTGTTGGGTAGGGGTGTTTGCCTAGGGTTTGGTGGGGTGGGCTGGCTCATTGTTTTACTAAAGTAATTAGATTGTGTCCAATGTTATCACTTGGCTTTTAAGTTCTTTATCCAAGCACTAAACCGTCACCTAACCGTCATCAATTATTCACAACATCATCCTAAGATTTATTTTTAATCTAGGAGTGTAAAAATGCGTTCATCAAAATTAGTGGTAGCTACTGCTGTGTTGGCAGCTTTGGCTGGTCTTAGTTTTTCTGCGGTGGCTAACACCCCTAATCCAGCACCGATTCAAGCTAAAAATGCAAAAGCGGTAAAAGTGGTACAAAATTTTAGCTTTGGTTTGTGGGGCGATATGCCTTATAAAAAGGCAGGGGACGAAGCAAAATTACCCCGTGTGTTGGACAGCATCAATCGTTCCAACATTGCCTTTTCTATTTACGATGGCGATATAAAAGACGGTAGCTCTAAATGCACAGATGATATCTATACGGATGCCATTAAAATGTTCAACTCCATGAAAATGCCAGTGGTTTATGTGCCAGGCGACAATGAGTGGACCGATTGCCATCGGCTCAACAATGGTGGTATGGACTCCTTAGAACGCTTGAATTTTATTCGCACACAAATGTACCCATCGCTTAATAGTTTTGGTAAAACTACACTTCCCTTGCAGCACCAAGGCGCTTTAAAAGACAAGTACATCGAGAACACTCGCTTTACCTATTCTGGTATTGTGTTGGTAGGTTTGAATATGCCTGGTAGCAACAATAACAAAGTACTTAACGAAAAAGACTGCACACAAAAAAGTGCCAGAACCTCAGTTCAATGCGAAGCCGCCAATCAAGAATACCTAGAGCGAGATAAAGCCAATATTAGCTGGATGCAAGAAGCATTTGCACATGCCAAACAAACTCAAGCAAAAGGGATTGTATTGGTCGTGCAAGGTGACCCAGGTTTTGATTTACCCGAAACCGAAGACCTAGACGAAACCACTTTAGAAAAATACAGTGGCTACACCGAGTTTATGAGACAGCTAACCCAGCAAACACAAAGTTTTGAAGGCCAAGTGTTGTTTGTACATGGTGACACCCACTTTTTTAAGCAAGACAAACCTTTGTTGAACCCAAGCAAAATGCTTACCAATTTTACCAGGCTACAAACTTTTGGCAGCCCTAGTTTGCATTGGGTAAAGGTGAACGTGAATTTAAACAGCCCTAATATTTTTGCCATAGAGCCTGTTGTGGTTAAGTATTAAAAAATTATAGGTTTGTGGTGCATAGTGAACCTTTTTTATTCTGTTAATTTCTTTTAAAAAACAAAATATCTTCAACAATATTAACTAACGGTAAATCACATTTATTGCGACAA
>JALQUL010000021.1 GCA_023260735.1 Limnohabitans sp.
AAAAGTGTTGGCCGGTGATGTAGCCTTTAAATTGCACGACACCTACGGTTTCCCACTTGATTTAACTCAAGACGTATGTCGTGAGCGTGGTGTTGAAGTAGACGAAGCAGGTTTTAACATCGCTATGCAACGTCAAAAAGAGCAAGCCCGTGCAGCAGGCAAGTTTAAAATGGATAAAGCACTTGAATACACTGGTGCTAGCAATGAATTTGTAGGCTATGACCACTTAACTCAAAACACCGAAGTATTAGCTTTGTATGTGGCTGGTGAGTCAGTGCAACAAGTGCAAGCGGGTCAAGAAGCGGTGGTGGTGTTAAAGACCACACCTTTCTATGCCGAAAGTGGTGGTCAAGTAGGCGATGTCGGCCTGATTAGTAACAACGCGTTGAGTTTTGAAGTGAACGACACACAAAAAATCAAGAGCGATGTTTTTGGTCATCATGGTGCACTCACGAGCGGCACTATTAAAGTAGGCGATAGCGTTATCGCTCAAGTGAACGCCTCGGTGCGTGCTGCTTCTATGCGTAACCATTCTGCGACCCACTTAATGCACACCGCACTGCGTAACGTTTTGGGCGACCATGTTCAACAGAAAGGTAGTTTAGTCAATGCCGAGCGCACACGCTTTGACTTTACCCATAATTCAGCTCTTACTGACGACCAAATCCGTCGCATAGAGGCGTGGGTCAACCAAGAAATTTTAAGCAACGCAGCAACTCATGCTAGGTTAATGGATATTGAATCGGCCAAAACCACTGGTGCAATGATGTTGTTTGGCGAGAAATACGGTGATATCGTTCGTGTTTTAGATATTGGCAGCACTACCGAATTATGTGGTGGTACTCATGTTGGCCGTACCGGCGATATCGGCTTATTTAAAATAGTGGCTGAAGGCGGTATTGCTGCCGGTGTGCGCCGCGTAGAAGCGGTCACTGGTGAGGGTGCCTTAAGCTATTTGCAAAGCCTAGAAGACACCGTTAACCAAGCTGCAGCTAGTTTAAAAACAGGCCCTCAAGAGTTGGCACAACGTGTAGTGACCACGCTTGATCATGTTAAAGCACTAGAAAAAGAAATTAGTACTTTAAAAAGCAAGTTAGCGCTAGCACAGGTAGGAGAATTAGCTGCTAGAGCACAAAATCAAGGTGACTATCATTTATTAGTGACCGAATTAGAAGGCGTAGATGCTCAAGCATTGCGTGAAATTTTGCAATTGCTCAAAGATAAATTAGGTAGTGCGGTGGTGGTGCTTGCCTCTAAAGAGCCTAGTAAAGTGCAATTAGCAGCTGGCGTAACGGCTAATCTAACTAGCAAATTAAAAGCTGGCGATTTAGTTAATTTTGTGGCTGCACAAGTTGGTGGTAAAGGTGGTGGTAAACCAGAAATGGCAATGGCTGGCGGTACACAACCTGAAAATCTAGAGGCTGCTTTGGCTGGTGTGAATGCATTTGTAAGTGCTAAGTTTTCAATCTAAATTATTTAATTGATCTATAAAAAAATGAGTTTTCTGTGCTGCCTCTCTATAAGGCAAGCACAGAAAAACAACTCGTAAGCTTATTTATGGCTTGGGTTTGAACAGTTTATTTTGTTGGATTTCAATGCTCCTAAAAATGCCGATGAGAATTAAAATTTACTTAAAAATTGACTCAAACGCCAAGCAAGCCTGATTGCACTTGAGTGGAGTTGTAGGTCTTATCAGATTTATTTTTAAAGATAGTTTTCCCCTACATTGATAACAGTGGAGTTCTAGATGTCAGTTCAACCGATCAATTTAACATCCATTCCGCTGTTCCCTTTATCAGAGGTACTTTTTCCAGGTGCTGTGTTGCGATTACGTATTTTTGAAGTGCGTTATTTAGACATGGTAAAAAAACAGCATCTGGCTAATTTGCCCTTTGGTGTGGTGACCCTTAAAACAGGTACAGAAGTGGCTAAAGCCCCTAGCATCAATCCCCAACAACCCAATGTTGCAGAGACATTTTTTGAGGTGGGTACGCTGGCCTATATCACTCAGTTAGTTCAAGTGCAAGCAGGTTTATTAGAAATTATTTGCGAAGCAGGCGAGCGTTTTGTGCTCGATAGCGCTAAACAATCGGCCACTGGTTTATGGATGGGACAAACCTTTGAGTTTGCTCCCGATTTAAAAGTCAAAATTCCATCTGATTTACAAAACATAAGTGACGCTTTGCAGGTAGTGGTTAATAAATTAAGCCAAGAAACTCAAACGCCTAATGCCTTACCATTTGCGTCGCCCTATTTTTTTGAAGATTGTTCTTGGGTGGCTAACCGATGGTGCCAATTTTTAAGAATACCTACTGAACTTCGTCAAAGATTAATGCAGCTAGATAACCCGTTAATGCGTTTGGAGTTGGTAGGCGATTTATTACGTCGTCAAGGTATTATCTCTTAGGTATTATTTCTTAAGTCCTATCAACAATACTGTACTACGGAGTTAAAGCCAGTTCTAAGCACAAGGTTTGTTGACTGGTAAACGCCATATTTTGTTGGCTTATTGGGTCGGTAAAGCAAAGGCTGCGAGCCAATAGTTGCAAAGGCGATGCAAAATCAGATAAATCTTGGCTTTTAGCAATAGGGTAAAACTGATCTCCCTCAATTCCTATGCCTAAGCTTGCCATATGCACTCTTAGTTGATGTTTTTTGCCGGTGGAGGGAGTTAGTCTATAAAGAGCTTTATTTTGGCTTAAAACCTTTATAACTTCGATTAGGGTAGCGCTATTACTGGTCTGGTTTATTTCGGTTTGTAGAAAAAATTGCCCACTACTAGTTAAACAACTTTTATAAAGATAAGGGTAT
>JALQUL010000029.1 GCA_023260735.1 Limnohabitans sp.
CGGCTCCTTGGTGGGCTTTTTAGTCACCATTCCACTCATCACGGGCTTCCAATGAGGTAGCCTAGAGATGCAATTTGTTGAAAACGTCGTTTGGATTAATCGTTTTAATGTGAACTACCATTTAGGCGTGGACGGCATTTCAGTTTGGCTTATTTTGCTCACCGCATTTATTAATGTGATTGTAGTAGTGGCCTCATGGGAGTCTGTTACTAGCCGTGTGAATCAATACATGGGCGCATTCTTAATCCTTAGTGGTTTAATGATTGGTGTGTTTGCCGCTCTTGATGGTTTATTGTTTTATGTGTTCTTTGAAGCCACTTTAATACCAATGTATTTAATCATTGGTATGTGGGGTGGTCCAAAGCGTATCTATGCAGCCTTCAAGTTTTTCTTGTACACCTTGCTTGGTTCCTTGTTAATGCTAGTGGCTTTAATTTATTTATACACTGCATCTAACGGTAGTTTTGATTTAGCTACATGGCATAAGTTACCACTCAGCATGAAAGAGCAGACCTTCCTTTTCTTTGCATTCTTATCTGCTTTTGCTGTGAAAGTGCCTATGTGGCCAGTGCATACCTGGTTGCCAGACGTTCACGTAGAAGCTCCTACTGGTGGTTCCGCTGTGTTGGCTGCCATTATGTTAAAGCTAGGTGCTTATGGTTTCTTGCGTTTTTCATTGCCAATCGCCCCAGATGCTTCTCATGAATGGGCTTGGCTCATGATTGCCTTGTCATTGGTAGCGGTTATTTATGTAGGCTTGGTAGCAATGGTTCAGCAAGATATGAAAAAACTGGTTGCTTATTCATCAGTTGCTCATATGGGTTTTGTTACTTTAGGCTTTTTCATCTTTAACAACTTAGGTGTTTCAGGCGGTATTGTGCAAATGATTGCTCATGGTTTTGTTTCTGCAGCCATGTTCTTGGGCATTGGTGTACTTTACGATCGTGTCCATTCTCGTGAAATTGCAAGTTACGGTGGTGTTATTAACACTATGCCTAAATTCTCTGCATTTGCCTTATTGTTTGCTATGGCCAACTGCGGTTTACCAGCAACAGCCGGTTTTGTAGGCGAGTGGATGGTTATTTTAGGTTCTATTCAGTTTGACTTCTGGGTGGGTATGGCTGCGGCAAGTGCCTTAATTTTTGGAGCTGCATATACACTCTGGATGTTTAAACGCGTTTACTTAGGCCCAGTTGCTAACGATGATGTTAAAGAGTTAAAAGACATCAACGCACGTGAGTTCTTGGTAATGACCTTGTTAGCAGTAGCCGTATTGTGGATGGGTATTGCTCCCAAGACCTTTACCGATGTGATTGATCCATCAGCCACACAACTGTTAAATCATGTTAAGCAAACAAAAATCAAATAAGCCCACGACAAAATTATGATTGATTCAACAAGCTGGGCGAGTATCGCTCCTGAAATAGTTCTGTTAGTGATGGCTTGTGCCATTGCTCTTATTGACCTTTGGGTAAAGTCCCCCAAGCGTGACCTCACTTATATTTTAAGTTTGGCTACCACTTTGGGTGTGGCATTTATGTCGGCTCAAGCGGCATTAACTGAAACCACTATTTATGGCTTTAGCCATATGGTAGTAAGCGATCCAGTGGGTAATTGGTTGAAGTGTTTTGCAGCCGTTGCTACTGCGGTAACCATGGTTTATGGTAGGCCATATAGTGCAGACCGTGATATGTTACGTGGTGGTGAATATTTCACTTTGAGTTTATTCTCATTGCTAGGTATTTACGTCATGATCGGTTCAAGTAATTTATTGGCACTCTATATGGGCCTTGAATTACTCACTTTATCGGGTTATGGTTTAGTGGCTTTACGACGCGATAACGGTGTTGCCACAGAAGCGGCGATTAAGTATTTTGTATTAGGTGCTTTAGCCAGCGGTTTCTTGTTGTATGGCTTGTCAATGCTTTATGGTGCAACCGGAACGCTTGATATTGTTGAAGTATTTAAAGCATTAGCACAAACCAATTATGACAAAACTATTTTCGTTTTTGCTCTAGTGTTTGTAGTTGCTGGTCTAGCCTTTAAATTAGGCGTTGTCCCATTCCATATGTGGGTGCCTGATGTCTATCAAGGTGCGCCCACCTCTATTACCTTGTTAATTGGTGGTGCTCCAAAAATAGCTGCATTTGCCATCATGGTTCGCTTATTAGTTCAAGGTCTTTTGCCTTTAGCATTCGACTGGCAACTCATGTTAATGGTGTTGGCGGTAGTGTCCCTTATCGTCGGTAATTTGGCAGCGATTGCACAAACCAATATCAAACGTATGTTGGCCTTTTCTACCATTTCACAAATGGGCTTTTTGCTAATTGGTTTACTCTCCGGCGTTGTAAACAACAACGATTCTGCAGGTGCAGCGAATGCTTATAGCTCATCTATGTTCTACGTAGTGGCTTATGTATTAACCACCATGGCCTCTTTTGGTGTGATTATGGCTTTGGCTCGTAACGGTTTTGAAAGCGAAGAGATTTCTGATTTTGCAGGTCTTAACCAAGTCAATCCGTTCTTGGCAGCTATCATGTCAATCTGTATGTTTAGCTTGGCAGGTATTCCACCAATGATTGGTTTTTATGCCAAATTATCGGTGTTGCAAGCCCTAGTTGACACAGGTTCTACAGCTAATCTTTATCTGGCCGTGTTTGCAGTAATGATGTCCTTGATTGGTGCATTCTATTATTTACGTGTGGTAAAGGTCATGTATTTTGATACCCCTATTACCGCTACCGCACAGTCTATCCCTTTAGATGTTAAACTCGTCTTAGCGATTAATGGTGCATTGGTGTTAATTATTGGTATTTGGCCAAATGGTTTATTAGATTTATGTAGCCAAGCCTTTGTAAAAGTTTTAGGTTTACACTAATTCTTTAACTTAATATGCCACGTTTTAATCCCAAATTTGGCATTTAAGTAAACTCCAATAACAAAACCTGTAGTCTTCTTGGCTACAGGTTTTTTCGTTTATTCATTTATTTTTATAGTATTCAGACAATGACTAAAATGGATTTAAGTCTAGAAAATAATGCCCACTTATTAGAACAAAAAGAACAAAGTCAAGAATTGTTTTGTGGTAATTTTTTAAACTTACACCGCGATACGGTTAAAATGCCCAATGGTTCTCTGGCGACAAGAGACTATTTTGCCCACCCAGGTGCAGCGGTCATTATTGCCCTCACAGCCAATAATGAGCTAGTCCTTGAAAAGCAATTTCGATATCCAGTGGGGCAGGTTTTATTAGAATTTCCCGCTGGTAAACTCGATCCAAAAGAGCCTGCTTTAGCCTGTGCAAAACGTGAGTTATTAGAAGAAACGGGCTATGTGGCACAACAATGGGCTCAAATACCAATGGTGCATTTAGCTCCTGCCTATTGCACAGAAGAATTACATATTTTTGTAGCGAAAGATTTACAATTACAAGAAAGAGCACTTGATGAGGGCGAGTTAATTGATATTGTCTTGATGAAGCCTGCAGAGTTATTCAATCTCTGTTATAAAGGTCAGGTCAGTAGTGCGGTTACCCTCACTACATGCTTTTGGTTGCAAGCCATCTTAAGTGGTCAATTAGAGCTAAATTGGCAAAATTAACGGTTGGTAGTGTACATTTTTACAAAGGACAAGAAAAAAGTGCGTGTATTCGATCTTCAATGCCAATTCAATCATGTTTTTGAGGGCTGGTTTGGTTCGGAGCAAGACTACCATCAACAAAAACAAAAAGGTTTGTTGCAGTGCCCTGTGTGCAACAGCCAAGAGATCAACAAGCGACTATCTGCACCTCGTCTTAATTTGGGTGCTAGCAGACCAGATAAAGAGTCACAGGCTCAGGCAGATCCATCATCAAAAGAAGCACCTGTTGCCAGCGCTGTCTCTCCAGCTAATAATAGCCCTACAGCAGCCAAAAAATCAAGTGACTCAACGCCTGTTACAGAGCAAGATATGCAGTTAATTCAAAAAGCAATTTTAGAAGTCGCAAGGCATGTCATGGCTAATACTGAAGATGTGGGTGATCAGTTTGCCCAAGAGGTCAGGTCCATCCATTATGGAGATGCCCCCGAGCGACCTATTCGTGGTCATGCAAGTCCAGATGAAAAAGCTGCATTAAGAGAAGAGGGAATAGAGATTCATGAGGTACTGATTCCAGATGCAGTCAAAGGTACATTGCAATAAAACTAGTGTGTAAAATTGGTGTTCACCTTAATCGGCCAAGACCGAATTAAATTGTATGTGACTGATGGGTATTAGTAGGAATAACCGGAATAATTGCTTTGACCAATAAGCCTTTCACAGCCTTGTTATTTTGAATATTTTTAAACTCAAGTCGGCCCAATAAAGAGCGACAAATTTCTTGGCAAATACTTAGTCCTAAACCACTTCCTGACCTGATATTGCCTGAAGAAAAAGGCTGGCACAGACGTTGCATTAATTCATCCGAAATGCCGCCTCCTTGATCTTGAATGAGCAATTCAATCGCATCATCTTGTTGCTTTAATTGAACGGTGAGTTGTCCGTTTAGTGGCGAAAAAGAAATCGCATTATGTAATAGGTTACGAGATAACTCACGCAGCATCCATTCATGAGCCAACACTTCACAGGTATCGGTTTCAATTACAAAATCAAGATTTTTTTCTGCAATTAATGGCGATAGTTCAATTGCAATATCGCGCAATATAGAGCTCCACAATACCGCGCTGGTTTGTGATTGCGATTTTAATTGTTCAACCTTGGCCAAAGACAACATTTGGTTGGCTAAGGCGGTAGCTCGATCAACAGTTAATCTAATTTCTTGTAATCCTAGCAATGGGTCCACGTCGCCCCTAAGGGCCGATTGCACCTGAGTTTTTAGCACGGCTAAAGGAGTGCGAAGCTGATGTGCGGTATCCCGTACAAATCGTTTTTGATCGTTCATTTTTCTTATCGGCATAAGCGGCAGCGGCCTCTCGTACCCAGGCCCCTTCTTCATGGGCTTTGCGCCTGGCTTCCAATCTTTGCTTGTTGCATGGGCAATTGAGAACCGTCGCAGAGGCCTTTTCGGTGAGGCATTGCAAACGGCCTCGGCTGCGCGTGGTAGCGCCGATGATCCGCCAAATGCTTCGGACCAACGCCGCCCTGGCCGATGCACTGC
>JALQUL010000031.1 GCA_023260735.1 Limnohabitans sp.
AAATTTTAGGGTCGCCTACTACTTCGGCTGCGCCTAAGTCGGCGGCAGCTTTGACTTTTAACAACTCTAAAGTTTTGTTATAGTCATTGCGTGGTACGGTAAAGCTGAAGTCGGTTTTGCCGTCTTTGGCCAAGTTTTGAATAATCACGTCCACATCAATATTAGCAGCCGCAACAGCACCAATAATTTGATAGGCAATGCCTGGTTTGTCAGGTACGCCTAATACGCTAATTTTGGCTTCGTCACGGTTAAATGCGATGCCGGAGACGATGGCTTGTTCCATTTGTTCATCTTCCTCAAAAGTAATCAATGTTCCTGAATTGGCCTCTTCCTTGAGGTCAATATCCCATGGTGTAAAGCTGCTTAATACGCGCAACTTAACTTTGTATTTGCCTGCAAATTCAACTGAGCGAATTTGTAACACTTTAGAGCCCAAAGAGGCCATTTCTAGCATTTCTTCGAAACTAACGGTGGTTAAGCGACGGGCTTCTTGCACTACACGTGGGTCGGTGGTGTAAACACCATCTACGTCGGTGTAAATTAAGCATTCATCGGCTTTTAAAGCAGCTGCTACAGCAACAGCAGAGGTATCGCTACCGCCACGACCTAAAGTGGTAATGTTGCCATCGGAATCAACGCCTTGGAAACCCGTTACGATAACGACTTTTCCTGCGTTAAGTTCTGCACGAATTCGGGCATCATCAATAGATTCAATACGGGCTTTGGTATAAGCTTTATTGGTCTTAATTGCGACTTGCCAACCAGCAAAACTAACCGCTTCCATGCCTTCTTTTTGTAATGCAATGGCTAGTAATGCAGAAGAGGCTTGCTCGCCAGTGGCAGCTAAAGCGTCTAATTCACGACTGTATGCATCGGAAGGATTAGTCGGTGCTAATTCCTTAGCAAGTCCTAATAAACGATTGGTTTCGCCACTCATGGCGGAAGGAACGACCACTATTTGGTGGCCTGCACGCACCCACTTAGCCACCCGTTTGGCGACGTTAGTAATGCGCTCGGTCGACCCCATTGAGGTGCCGCCGTACTTATGAACGATGAGGGCCATGTTCTGAGATGTTAAGTAAATAAAAAGGTTTAAGCCTAACGACTAGACGCTAGCCACTAATGGCAAGCTTTAAAAGCTAGGCAAAAAATGGACTTAGTTAAGATGATTTTTAATAACCTTGCCCATGAGGAATTCTCATTTTACACTGTTGCCAGCTTTGCATAGGGTGATGCAGAATCATCTTAACCCTCCCGATTGTACCAATGCAAAGCTTGTCCTTGCCTTTCAAGGTTACCATTTGCGATTTTTATATTGATTTGATGGCCTCTTGTGGTGCATCTAGCAATTTGACGCATGAGTTCTTGTAATTGCACGGCACTAGGTGACACCCGAAATTGATTTTTTAACCAATACCTTAACACGTTGGCTAGCCGGTCTGGGCTTAATTGCTGTAATTCTTGAATGACAGGGGGCAAACCCACTTTGAATAGATCTTGTTGGGCAAGTTCATCTATTAATCTTTGTGCTTGCACAATATGCTCGATTGAGCGCTGGAAAGTGTCTCGGTACTGCGGAAACGCCTGCTCTAATGCTGGAGTCACACAATGCCGAATTTTATTGCGGGTAAATTGAATATCGGTATTGGTGGGATCTTCAATAAAAAGAGTATTTTGCTGTTTTAAATATTGCAAAATAGCTTGTTTACTGGTTTTTAATAAAGGCCTGTAAAAAGGCACTTGAATCGGCTCTAGGGAGTAATGCTTTGGTAGCGATTTCGCTCTACCATGATTAGCCTTGAATACGGTAGCTGAAGCTAAGCTTGGATCTGAGCCTGAATCTGAATCTGGATTTTGCCCTAGGCTTGCACCTGGTCTGCTCCACTGCATAGGCATAGCGGATAAACCCGGCAGGCCTGCACCACGGCTTAAGGCCAAAACAAAGGTTTCTATTTGATCGTCAAGGTGCTGAGCCAAGGCAACAGAGGCTACCTCAAGCTCTTGGACTGCCTGATCTATGGCAGCGTAGCGTTTGCGCCTTGCAACCTCTTCTGGGCTTTGTCCAGAGCCATGCTTGGCATTTAAATAAACGATATGCAGTGGAATCTTTTGTTGCTCACAAAATTGCTGAGCTTGGATGACAAAATCATCAGCTGCCTCTTGCAGTCCATGATGAATATGCACGGCTTTAACTAAGCCTGGCCATTTTTTAGCACAAGCCAATAACAAGGCGGTTGAATCTGCGCCAGCACTAAAACCCACTAACAATGGCAAGGGAGGATTGAATGCAGCGACGGCCTGTTCAACAGTTGGGCTCATGAGGTTTTAAAAAAAGCAAAAAATAAAACCAAACCTAATCAGCTACAAGGTTTGGTTTGGTTTTAGTGATTGATTACTAAGTACGAGTTACTAAAAAGTAAGCACCGAATGGAGCTTGTGATTACATTTTTATGTCGTGCGACTTAATACTCAACAAAAAATCAACGATTATCGGCTTTGGTATCGGAAAACTTTCCGTAACTTTGCAAACGGTCATAACGACGATCTAATAATTCTTTGGTTTTTAAATCACTCACTTGACGATAGGCATCTTGCAGAGCTCTTTTTAAGTTCGAACACATTTGCGCATGATTTCGGTGAGCACCACCTACAGGTTCACTGACAATTTTATCGACCACACTTAAGGCTTTTAAACGATGGGCAGTAATACCCATTGCTTCTGCTGCGTCTTGAGCTTTTTCTGAAGATTTCCAAAGGATAGAAGCACATCCTTCAGGGCTAATAACTGAATACACAGCGTATTGCAACATTACGACTTGGTCAGCTACTGAAATAGCTAACGCACCACCAGAACCACCCTCACCAATAATGGTGGTAATGATAGGAGTTTCGAGTTGAGCCATTTCGTAAATGTTTCGACCAATGGCTTCAGATTGGCTGCGTTCTTCTGCATCAATACCAGGATAGGCGCCTGGGGTATCTACAAAAGTAAAGACAGGTAATTTAAATTTTTCTGCCATTTTCATGAGACGCAATGCTTTGCGATAACCCTCTGGCTTGGTCATACCAAAATTGCGTAAGGTGCGCTCTTTAGTGTCGCGACCTTTTTGATGACCCAACACCACGCATGGCAATCCATTAAAACGAGCTAATCCACCCACAATACTTTGGTCATCGGCAAAATGACGGTCACCGTGCAACTCGATAAAGTCAGTGAAAATATGATGGATGTAATCAAGGGTGTAAGGACGCTCGGGGTGACGGGCAATTTTAGTAATTTGCCAAGCGTTAAGATCGGCATAAATTTCTTTGGTGAGCTGCTGACTTTTTTTAGTGAGCTGGTCAATTTCAGAAGAAATGTCCACTGCAGACTCGGTTTGCACATAGCGCAATTCTTGAATTTTGTTGTCTAACTCTGCAATTGGGGACTCGAAGTCTAAAAATGATTTTTTCACGAAACTTTCTCCTAGCTATTCTGATAAGAGCCAAAACTGGCTTCAATATTTTTTATTTTGCCCTAATTTTTTGCTTTATGCTTTAAAAATAGTGATTTTTCTATCAAAAATAATAATTTGAAAGAAAAATCACCTTTTTTTGGCAGAATCAGCTCTCAAATATTAATAAACAACTGGTAGTGGATCAAGCGAACGCCATAAATACCAAGTCGCTACACTGCAATAAGGCTTCCAAGCAGCTGCTACTTCCCTTGCATCACTGCGACTCACCGACTCACCAGAAAAATAATTTTGTTTTATACCATTGATCAAACCAACGTCATCTAAGGGTAA
>JALQUL010000009.1 GCA_023260735.1 Limnohabitans sp.
AGCTTCTGGTTTGGTGAGGCCTAATAAACCTAATTGACCTAAACCTTTAAAGACTTCATGAGCTGGAAAAATTTCTGCCGCTTCCCACTCATCCACAAAGGGATTGATTTTTTCATCAATATAACGACGCAAAGTTTTTTGGATTTCTAAGTGTTCATGGGTATATTGCATGGTGTTTCTCTAACGGTTAAGGTAAAAACAAAGGGTGCTAATAGGATGAGGGGGAATCAAAATAATGAGAGGACTTGACCTTACATTCGTGCCACACCAAATTGGCTAGGTCTAAGCGAGCGATGTTGGGCTTGATGACATATCTCTAAACATAAAGCTAAAATGCTTCGGGTATCGCGTGGATCAATCACGCCGTCATCTAGTACCAAACCAGAGGTGTAAAATACATCGGCTTGGCTCTCAAAAATCGAGACAATTTTGTTGAACTGAGCTTTTGATTTTTCGGGGTCAGCCACTAATCCTTTTTTCTTCATAGCCTGTTCGGTGACTATTTTCATAGTAGTGGCGGCTTGCTCGCCACCCATTACCGCAGTTTTTGCCAGTGGCCAAGAAAATAAAAAGCGCGGTTCAAAGCCTCTGCCACACATGCCGTAATTGCCTGCTCCAAATGAGGCACCACATTGAATTGTGATTTGAGGTACAGAGGCATTACTAACGGCTTGAATCATTTTGCTACCGTTTTTAATCATGCCGGCTTGCTCGCTTTCAGTTCCCACCATATAACCAGTGGTGTTTTGTAAATAAATAAGGGGTGTTCCGTGTTGGCACATTAAGCCAATGAAATGGCTTGCTTTGTTGGCGCCAGCATTATCAATTGGGCCATTATTACTAATAATGCCTACTGCATGGCCTTGAATAAATCCTTGTATGCAAAGAGTGTGTGGGCCATAAAGTGGTTTAAATTCTAATAGTTCAGAACCATCTACTAATCTAGCGATAATTTCGCGCATATCAATAGGCTCTCTCAAGTTGCTACTGATAAGGTTTAATAAGTCATCAGAAGCAAGCCGTGGTTCTTGGTATGGCAGTGGAGTGTCTAGATGCAAATTTTTATTCCAATCTAAATGTGCAACTACTTCTCGGGCAATACCAATCGCATGAGCATCATCTTCAGCCAAATACTCTCCAAGACCCGTCATTTGGGTGTGCATTTCGGCCCCACCTAAATCTTCTTCAGTAGCGACTTCACCTGTCGCAGCTAATAATAAAGGAGGACCCGCTAAAAATGCTCTAGATCGGCCTCTTACCATAATGACTATATCGCTAAGACCCGGCATATAGGCTCCGCCCGCAGTACCAGAGCCATGTTGAACGGTAATTACCGGAATCCCTGCTTTAGACAAACGTGCAAGATTACGAAATAAACTGCCACCCAAAACAAATCCCTCTACTTGGTAGCGCATGAGGTTGGCCCCTGCACTTTCAACTAAATGAATGAAAGGTAATTTGTTTTGTAAGGCTATTTCTTGCACCCGTAAATATTTTTCTAAGCCCTTGGCCTGAATAGAGCCGGCTTCTATACCAGAGTCACTGGCCACTATCATGCAACGCACACCACTGATTTGCCCAATACCAGCAATCATGCCACCGCCTGGCACAGAGCTTTGTGGGTCTGCGCTATCTTGTAAATAACCTGCAAGGCTACACAAAGGTAAAAATGAACTGGCTGGATCCAGTAATAAGGCAATTCTTTGTCTTGGTAGCAACTGACCACGTTTATCAAAAACAGCTTGCGCTTTCTTAGAGCATTCTGCACTGCGTAGTTCTAACTCCCTTAGTCGATGAATACCCTCTAACATAGCTTGGCGACGTTGTAAGGCAGTTTCTGACGCATTATTCCAAAGTGATTCGAAGACCGGCATGATGAAACTTTATAAAATATACAAGCAAAGATGGAGTCAATTAGTTAGTGCTGGGCTTTTGAAAAACCTTAGGTATACTCGCTAAATGAAAGCCCTCAAAGGGTTGGATAGCGGGTCTAGTTTGAGTGATGGATGAGGCGACAAATTCTCCCCAGCCCATTCTGACTTGAGGTCTTGCACCATCTATTCTTAAAGTGCTACCACTTATAAAACTAGCCGCAGGGCTAAGCAAAAACACAATGCCTGCAGAGGTTTCAGATTCGGTGCCAAAGCGACCTAAAGGTACTGTTTTTGCCATTTTTCTAAGCATAGGACCTGCTTCAGCGGGATAATGATCCATACCACTAGAGGCAATATATCCTGGCGCTACTGCATTGACTCGTACGCCAAATTGCGCCCACTCTAAGGCAGCGGTTTCAGTAAGGCTGACCATACCTGCACGAGCCGCACCGCTATGGGCCATACCAGGCATAGAGCCCCACATGTCAGCCACAATATTGACAATGCAGCCGCCATGCTCTTGCATGGATTGATTAAAAC
>JALQUL010000083.1 GCA_023260735.1 Limnohabitans sp.
CAAGTGAGATTTATTTTTACAGCCCCAGTAGGGGTTTATTGGGTTGCAGCAGGTGCCAATACCAGCGTTTGTAATGGCAATGGTGGGCCACAAATTAGTGGTGGTGGCCGAATCTTAACTTGCCCTCGAATTCCAGCTGCCACACAAGTAGAATCTTTTGAGTTACCTGCAATGGCAGGTAATATTGCGCATGGCACAGTGTTTACTATTGCAGTGACTGCAGGTACTGCCACTGCGGTATCTCAAGCACTGACCATTTCTGCGATTGCAAAAAATGAAGTTTGGTTAGGGGGGAGTAGTTATACCAAAACTACAGTGAGTGGAAATTTTGGAGCGAGTTATGGTATTGCCATCAGACCAGGTGTAACCAACCATAGTACGGGTGCGTCGGTAGGTACTATTAAGGGCTTAGAGTCACCCAAAACCCCCCTCACTATTACGCTTTCAACACTTCCTCCCGGTACAATTGTGACTAGCTGCCCTGGTACTTGTACTCAGCCCGATGGTCCCGGAACACCTATTACTATAAGCTTGACCAATAATACCAACAATAGCTTGTTGGCGTCAGCTTCTTGTAGTGGTGGTTCTTCATGTACCGGTGGAGGCTTATACGGTACGAATGGTGTTAATGCTAACTTCCGTGAGTACAGTTATAACTTACTCACTCTATTTACTCCCTTTGGTACTAATTTTCCATCGGGTGTCAAAACACCTTTAAATATAAAATTTACTAATTTTGCTCCTCTTAGTTTATCGAATGCCGTGAACTATGAGGGTAGCACATCCCTTGGTTTTGCCAGTGGTTATGCGCCAGGATATGCTCCCGATTTTAACTCTTGCCCCAACTTAAGAAGTTGTATTTCACTGCTCATTGATAGAACCATACTTACTGAATTGTATTTGCATTTTCATGGTACTTATCACACACCAACTGGTAATTTAATTTATGGTGATAATGAAGCTTCTACCAATAATAATGGAGCGGGTGCTGAAAGTGTGTTACCAGGGCATTTGTTTACCATTATGTATCCAGTGACTAACTCTACCTCAGCCGAGCAAGCCGCTAACAATGTGAGCTCCTGTGTAGTTTGGAATCCGAACAAAATGAATCTAGTGGGGCCGGCATTATTAAAACTAGGTTCTGGAGGCGAGTTTTTTCGAGTAGGCAGTACTTCATGGCCCACTATTTCAAGCGCTAATCGAGATTTAGAATATTCGGTGGCAACATATGCTGATGACACTGCAAGGAAAAATGCAGATTGTGGTGAACCTGGTGATGGAAATGCTAATTGGTATTCCGACCCCAACTCTGTACCTGGTGGTATTAACGCTATTTCTAGTATTCGATACCGTTATATTCAGCCGCTAACTCCAGGTCAAACTTTGGGTTTAATGGCCCCTTTTCAAAGGCCTTTAACCCCTTATTCTTTAGGCTTAGGCCTTATGAGTACTGCACCTTGGTTCATGCAGTATTGGGCCGATGAAAAAGCCCGAACTGCCTCACCTTATAGTGGTAGTGGATTGTCGGGCTACGGTGGTCGAGTCAATACCGTAGATGCATTGTTTAGGCATAAAGTGAGCGCAGGTAACTCTGTGGCACCTGGTAACACTATTACCATGACCTTAACTCCAATTGTGATTGGCACTCCCATAACAGGCATAGATGCCACTGTAAAAAATGCAAAAATAAGAGTGACTATGCCAGACACTTGTTTAGAACCAGTGGTGGCTAGCTTACCCGCTTATGCGATTATGACAACAGAGCCAAACTACGGTGCCGATGGCATACCTTGCACAGGTGATGCAGGCGAAAAAGCCGCTGTAGTGACTTTTTTATTAGGTGATATTCCTGCACCAGGCGGAAGCTTAACTAGTGGTTATCAAGGCCACGCTATCGAGCAGCCCAGCTTTAGTTTTAATATTGTTGCGGCAGTTAATTCACCTGTTAAATCAGTTTCTTGGAGTACCTTCGATTCTGCCGATAATGATCCCACTCCAGTTACGCATACTGCAACTGGGGCGGTCTCTATTGCGGGCGTAGCAGGTTTCTCGGTAGTTAAATCAAGCTCTGGTACTACGAGCGGAAAAGTAGGTCCTAACGAAACTTTTAACTATATTATTAATTTTGGAAATGGTGGTTCGGTTGCTAGTGGTCGTGGATATTTTGTGGATCTATTACCCTTCGATGGGGATAGCCGAGGTACCACCGGTTTGGGGTCAGGAAAATTAGTGGTAACAGGCCTTAGCGCTGGCATGACATCTCCAACACAGGGCACAGTTCAAATGGAAGTAACCACTGATGCAGCTTCAAGTGTGCAATCTGCTTTGCAAATGTCTGGTAATGAAGACGGTGCCTTAGGTATTGCATGGTCAAGCTATTCAGCAGGTAGCCCTTTTCCTGAAAATATAACGGCGGTGCGTTTTATTACCAGTAATAATTTAAACCCAGGCTATAGTGGTTTTGGTTCTATTCAAGTCAAAGGACCTACCATTAAAAGTACTTCAAGTGCTTTTAATAATGTTTGGGGTAGAACTGACCCTATTGGTGGAGATACTAGCACAGTAAAGGTAATGGCCGGTATTAGCACCGTCAAAATTCAGGGTATTGACGGCGCAACCATAAAGGGAAAGGTGTTTGTGGATTTAAATGAAAATGCGGTTCAAGATGCAAGTGAAGTGGGCTTAGCCTCTTCTATAGTCAGTATTACTTGTATCGCAGGAGCTTGTTTAACAGCACCACAAGGCAGTAGTTTTAGTATGTTAACCGACGCCAATGGATTTTACAGTTTTCAACCTAACTTAGCCAATAAAGTATTTGCTAACTCTACTGCGACGGGTACTGCGCTAGCATTTTTTGATGGCACGGTAGCCGGCACTTGGACCATTACTCAAACTCCTCCAAACGATCAACCTTATATAAGTGTGAGCCGTATGGTAGGAACGGTGAACACTATTCCATCGGGTGTTGCCTCTGGTCGTACCATTAGTGGCGTAGCAATGGTGGGTAATGGTCAAGCGATTAACTATAACTTTGGTGAGCGCTTAGAGCATGGCAAAATCACGGTAACAAAAATGCCATTTACCTTGCCAATAGGAGTAACAGGTCCATTTAATTTTACATTTGAAGCAACCTGCGATAAGCCTGTAGCTGGGACTAAATATAGTGCTACTTTAACAAATTTCCCTAGTAATACAACTGTTAATATTCTCAATATTCCAGCTAATGCAAGTTGTACTTTAGCAGAGGTTTTGCCTATTTTGCCCACTGGATTGGCTTGGGGCACACCAGTTTTTTCTGCTTTATCACCAACGGGGGCTATGCCTGCAGGCGGTACTCAAACCATCAATGCTGTCAATCAAATTTTTGAAGGGTTTTATGTGACTAAAACCGTATTTCAAGAACCAGTTCAGGTGGCAGGTGAATTAACCCAGTACGATTTAATTTATCAAATTGATGTAGTGAATCGCACGACTGAAAGTCAAACTTATAGTCTGAGTGATACTTTAGGATTGGACCCTGATGTATCGGTGCTAGGCGCAGTCGTAGTAAGCAAATTAGGCTCCAATATTACTCAAAGTCTTAATGGTAGTTTTACTGGTTTAGGTACGCAAAAACCAATTATCACGGATGAGGTAATTGCAGCAGCGGTAGGCACCACTCCAGAAACCGAGAGTTATCAAATAAAGCTACGTATTAATATCAATACTTTTAATACCAGCAACAATACCTGTAATGGGAGCACTGGCAATGGATTGTTGAATCAAGCTCACTTAAGTTTTGCTTCTAATAGTGTACAAAGTCAAGCTTGTACTAATACTCCGAATGGTGCTCCTGTATTTTTAAAATTGCGTGTGAAGTGGGTGGGTGGGAAAAATGGCGATAAATTAACCGTACCTGCCACCACTGGGTTTACTAGTGCCAATACCTCTGCTTTTGAAAGTATTAACACTGGTGGGGCTACTACTTACGGAGAAAGCGAAGAAATTACTGTTGGGCCAAGCCAAGTGGGGGTGTTAGCTAAACCTGTTTTCGAAAGCGAAGCAAATGCAAAAGAATATCAACTCAGCGCGTATTCATGTAATGATGGGGTTAATACTCCAACTCAAGTGGTGGCTAACTCATCTTTAACCATCCCTGCTGCATCTGCTGGTAAATCTTTAGTGTGTGAAATTTCCTCCACCTTTATTGATACTCATACAGCTAAAACGGCACTTCCTGTAACGGGCACTTCTATTTCCGTAGGAGATGAAATTATTTACACACTTCAAACAGTGATCACTGGGGGTACGACCTTAAAACCGGTGGTGATTACCGATACCCTAGATCCTGGTTTAACAGTGACAGAAAAACCATCTGCGTGTAGTTTAACGGGTTCTGTCTTGACGTGTACCTTAGCCACAGGGGCAACAGTGGGTGAACATAGTTTTAGCTATAAAACCAAAGTCAATTCTAACGCCGTTAAAAATTCGGTGCCAGGTGTAAAAAATAGTATTGTGGTGGATTCGGGGAGTTGTGACCCTTGTAGTACCGAACATGGTATGTGGAGTGTTGATACCTCTAAAACAAGCGATGTCGCCGGTAAAAAAGGTGTAGAAGTGGGTGACGCTATTACCTATACATTAACGGTCAAAATTAAAGGTGGAAGCAGTACACAAGATATTATTTTAAAAGATACTCGAAGTGTAGGACTAGAGGTGCAGAAAGTACCATCGGGTTGTAAAAAGGCGGGTTTAATAATTACCTGTGTAGTGCCAAGTGGTAGTGCAGCAGGACAATACCAATTTGTTTATACGGCAGTGGTGACCGATGACGCTGGAGATTTTGTGAGTAATAAAGTAGTCCCTAACCACGGCACTTGTTCAACATCATGTAAAACTTCTATTAAAGTTTTGCGTGAGGTGATGCTTAGAATTACCAAAACCACGCCTTCCAAAATCGTTAAAATTGCCGACTTTGTGCGTTATGAGTTATTGGTTGAAAACTTAACTGGCCCTGATGCAAAAAAATTCTTTATTGTTGACCAAGCAGCGCCAGGCCTGCAATATGAGGTGGGTAGTTTAAAAATTGTGGGTGACGATCAATGGGTATTAAAAAGCACGTACCCACTTATTATTGATCAACTAGAGTTAGAAAAAGGTCAAAAATTAGTTATTACTTACTTGATGCGAGTGACTGCAGGGGCGGGTAGAGGTAGTTTAAAAAATACTGCATGGGCCGATGACCTTAGAAAATATGTGAGTAGTAACAAGGCGACTGCAAACGTCAACCGCGGGCTTGATCCCGATTTTGAAGCGAGTCGAATTTTTGGTAAAGTTTTTGAAGATACAAATGAAAACGGTATCCAAGATGAAAATGAAGCAGGCTTAGCAGGCGTTCGTTTAATTACTACCGGTGGAGTCATTATGGAGACCGACAGCTTTGGTCGCTACCATCTTGATGACTTAGATCCTGGTTGGAATGCCAGAGGATCGCAATTTTTGATTCGATTAGATGAAGCTAGCTTACCCGCCAATGCCTGGCTTAGTACGCCCAATCCATTAATTAAACGAATGACTCCTGCTCTACCAGTTCAGTTTAATTTTGGTGTAGTGCTACCTGAACAGTGATTGTTTAACTTGTTGGGATCACTTTATTCTAAGGGGAAAGAAAAGATGCAACTATCTGCCTTGTTAGGGCGAAAACACGAGGTTATTCTCCTTATACTGGCCCAACGATCTTTGGCAGGACAATCACAATCCGATTAATCACTATTTTGTTGAAATAAATCATCAAGCGACCGTCTTTGTCGCTTGGTGGGCCTACCATGTTCAAAACCATGTGCTGGCTCATTCTGTATTTTTCTTTTAGCACTGGCCAATAACCTGCCCTCAATACTGGTAGGTGTTTCTTCATACATCAAACTGGCTAGAGTAGCGCTACTTCTTTGCATTTGTAGTGCTTTAACAATCAAGGTTCTGGTGTACTCGCTATTGCGAATTTGTAATGTATCACCTATTTTGATTTCTTTTGAAGGCTTGGCAACATTCTCATTAATTTGTACTCGGCCTTTGTTAATTTCGTCGCTTGCTAAGCTTCTGGTTTTAAAAAATCTTGCCGCCCAAAGCCATTTATCTATTCGTATGGATAGTATTTCTGAGGTGGTTTTAGTCATAAGTCAGCACTTTACTTGAAGGTTGATTCACATGATGAATCCACCTATTTGAATTCAAATCAGGTCTAGCCAATTGCTTGTTATTGGTTTTGACCTCTAGTGGTAATAATACCTTGAGTGGCTGCCCATTGGTTAATATCTTCTCTTTTAATGGCACAAGCCATTAAAATTGGAAATAAATCGGGGCTACAGGCAAAACTTGGCACTCCTAAATAGGCTAATTTATTAGCTAAGTCTTTGTCATAACTAGGTCTTGCTTCATCACTTAAAGCCAATAATGTGATAAGTTGGACACCGCTTTCAACCATTTCTTGGGCACGTTTGAATAAACCGGCTTCTACACCGCTCTCATATAAGTCGGAGATTAAAACCATAATAGTATTTTTTGGTTCCCGAATTTGACTTTGACAATAGCTTAGAGCTTTGTTGATGTCTGTACCACCGCCCAGTTGTACGCCAAATAAAACATCAACTGGGTCCGATAGTTTGTCAGTTAAATCAACAACTGCAGTATCGAACACCACTAGACGTGTGGCGACAGATGGGAGACTAGCCATTACGGCACCAAAAATACTTGAATAAACCACAGAATTAGCCATAGAACCACTTTGGTCAATACATAAAATAACTTCGCGCTGTGGCTTACGAATTTTTCTACCGTAACCATAAAGGGTTTGCGGAATGATAGTTTTATATTCTTCTTGATAGTGTTTTAAGTTGGTTTTAATGGTTTTATTCCAATCAATTTCACTGTGTTTAGGGCGCATATTACGCTGACTTTTATCAAGTGCTCCAGTAACTGCACTTCGCATAGGCTCGTCTAATTTTTTCATCAAGTCGTCCACTACTTTTTTAACGACTAAACGTGCGGTTGATTTGGTTTTTTCGTCATAGGCCAAAGCGGACCATTGTGCTAGTTTGACTAAGCCTTGAGCCGATTTAGCTGAGGAAGCATCTGGCGCTAGGGCCATAATTTCAGTGGAGCTTAATGTCATATTCAAAATCAATAGCTATATAAAACATAATTTTGGGCGATACTATAAACAATAAAACGCATTTTGGGTAAAATTACTGTATAAATAAACAAAAAAAGTGAAATTATTTTGAGTTGAGTTTAATTTTTGCTGGCTCTGGTTTAGACTCAATTCATGAGTAACTTTATAAAAACAATTGAAGCCTGTTTTGCCCCTGATGGGCGTTTAGCCAATGCCAATGTAGGTTTTTTTCCTCGTTCAGGTCAAACTAAAATGGCTATCGCAGTGGCCAATTGCATAGAGCAAGGCGGCAATTTAGTGGTAGAAGCGGGAACTGGGGTCGGAAAAACTTTTGCCTATTTGGTACCTGCTTTATTAAGTGGCGAGCGGGTTTTGTTGTCAACTGGTACTAAAACGCTACAAGATCAGTTATTTGGCCGTGATTTACCCCGATTAATGCAAACCTTGGGTGTGGCTGGAAAAATTGCTTTACTGAAGGGGCGCTCCAATTATTTGTGTACACAACGTTTGGCTTTTGCTCGCCATTCAGTCAATCCCTCCGATCGATTTCAAGCCCGCACCTTGGCACAAATTGAAAAATGGGCACAAAGTACAGCTACCGGTGATTTGGCAGAAATTAAAGGCCTTGACGAGCGCTCTGCAGTTATACCTTTGGCTACCTCTACTCGCGATAATTGTGTGGGCACTGAATGTCCTAATTACAAATCTTGTTTTGTTAATTTGGCACGTAAAGAAGCTTTGTCAGCCGATGTAGTGGTAATTAATCATCATTTATTTTTTGCCGATTTAAACGTCCGCGAAAGTGGTGTGGCTGAACTGTTACCAAGTTCCAGAATTGTAGTTTTTGACGAGGCTCATAAACTCAACGAAATAGGCGTTGAATTTTCTGGTCATCAGTTTGCAAGTAGGCAAATTTTAGATTTTTGTAAAGATGCCTTAGCCATTACATTGGCACAAGTTCGAGGTTTAGCTGCTTGGAATGATTTAATTGCTAGTCTTGAAAAAAGTATTAAAGATTTACGACTTAGTTTGCTAGATGCAGGTTTACCCAATGGCAAAATTGCCTGGGCAGATGGCGCACCAGAGGGCATATTACAAGCCTATTGGCAAGGCTCAATTAATAAAGTCACTGATGCACTTGAAGACTTAGAACAAGCCTTGCAACTTTGTGCAGAAAACTCCCCCGATTTAGCTCGATTATTAGCCAGATGTGAAGAACTACAAAAAGAAATTGATCGATTTGCAAAAACCTGCCCAGTAGATTTTGTGCGATGGTTAGAGTTGGGGCAGCATTTGCGTTTGGCGCAAGCTCCACTCGATATTGCTCAGGTTTTAAAAGCTAATACAGAGGTGCCCGATGGTACACCTGCCAATGAACAAAAAAGCTGGATTTTTACTTCTGCCACTCTTGGTACTGATGAAGAAATGTTGTGGTTCACTGAACCTTGTGGCCTACAAGAGGCAACCCGTTTAAGAGTAGAAAGTCCCTTTGACTATGCCGCCCAAGCCAGTATTTATATACCTATTCCATTTCCTGAGCCTGCTAATTCTAAGCACAGTGTAGAGGTGGCTCGTTTGGTGGCTAATTCGGCAAGCATCATTGGGGGCAGGACTTTGGTTTTGACCACTACTTTAAAAGCCCTACAAATTATTGCAGATGAACTCAATGAAGCTTTTTTAGTGGATAAACAAATTGTTGTCTTGCGACAAGGCAGCTTACCCAAGCGGGAGTTAATTGAGCGTTTTAGAGCCGCAGGAAAAGATGGCCAACCTGGTGCTATTTTGGTAGCTTCGGCCTCTTTTTGGGAGGGAGTGGATATTGCAGGAGACGCATTGCAGTTAGTGGTAATTGATAAACTACCCTTTCCACCTCCCAACGATCCAGTAGTGCAAGCCAGGGGTAAAAGATTAGAAGAAGCTGGGAAAAGCTCTTTTAATGATTATTCCTTACCAGAAGCTATTGTGGCATTAAAACAGGGGGCAGGCAGATTGATAAGGCATGAACATGACATGGGTGTTTTGTTAATTTGTGATAACCGAATTAAACAAAAAAATTATGGGCGGAAAGTGCTTGCTGCCTTGCCGCCCATGTATGTTTTACAAAACCATCAGGCTTTGCTTGAACAATTAGATTTGATTACCAAAGCTTCCACCAGCTCTTAGTGCCTTTTGCTTCTTTTGCACTTGCAGAGTTAGGGAAGGATTTTTCTAGCACGCGAGTGGCGTCGTTGCGTAAATCAGTCATACCCATGGCATCATAAGATTTCACAATAATGAGCATGGCTTCTTCAAGGGCTGGCGCTTCTTGGAAATCAGTAATAGCTTGTTGTGCACGATTAATGGCGGCAATATAGGCTTTACGACTGTAATAATAATTGGCTACATGCACTTCATATTGTGCTAAAGAGTTCACAATATAGTTAAGTCGTTTTTTTGCATCAGTTGAATATTTAGAATCAGGGAAACGAGTTACCAACTCTTTATAGGCAATAAAAGATTCACGGGCAGCTTTTTGATCTCTCTCGGAAAGGTCAGTTTGGGAGAGATTCCCTAAAATACCTAATTTATCATTAAAAGTAATCGTACCTTTAAGATATAGTGCATAGTCTAGGGCTGGACTAGCAGGATTGAGTTTAATAAAACGATCGACAGTTTCGAGAGCTTTAGTGGGCTCTCCATTTTTATACTGTGCATAAGCTCTTTCTAATTGAGCTTGTTGTGCTAATGGAGTTCCAGCGGCCCTGCCCTCAAGTTTGTCGTACAAAGTAATTGCTTTATCGAGACCGCCACTGGCGGCTTCGTCTTTGGCTTCTTTGTAAAGCTTGTTAGGACTCCAATTGGCCGTTGGATCTTCTTGAACAGTGCTACATGCACTCAAAGAAGAGGCCAAAATAAGACCTGAGAGTAATAGATGGCGGTTAGAGTGAGCTTTTTTCAAGCTTTCTAACGAACTATTAGCTGAAAATTTTGCAAAAAACATAGTGAGAAACCTTTTGAAGCATTCTGTGAATATTATATCGACCTTAGAGCCAAACATGAAAGCCCCCGACACTGCTTTATTGCATCAAAATCAAGAAAGTGAAAACTTAATTGAAATTGACGACCTAGATTTGGCCTCTGACAAAGATTTGGCCGAAATTAAAACGGTTACGGTGTTAGTTGAACAACATGGAC
>JALQUL010000101.1 GCA_023260735.1 Limnohabitans sp.
GTGTTACTCTTGGCATTAGGCCTGAGCATTGTAGCCTTGGTAATCAAGAGCAAAGCGTTATGAGGCAAGTTCGTTGGCAAGAGCATTTAGGTGAAATTACCCATATTTATTTTGATGGCCTAGACAGCAAAGTCGCCTTCAGTATGGACAGCGCTTGTTTAGTCAAAGTGGCAGGTCATGCCTCTCTTCATTCGGGCGATAAGGTTGCTATTGCTTTACCGAGTCAACAAATACATGTATTTGATGAACACGGTCAAGCCTTAGAGCGTAGTTTGTCCAATGATGAATTAAAAGCTTTGGTATAAAAATGAAACTAGGTGTTTGTTATTACCCCGAACAATGGCCAGAATCCTACTGGCAACGTGATGCACAACGTATGGCCGAAATGGGGATTAGTCATGTACGTATAGCAGAGTTTGCTTGGTCTTTAATAGAGCCACAAATGGGGCAATGGAATTGGCAATGGCTTGATCAAATTATAGATATTTTAGCTGCCCAAGGTCTTAAAATTGTTTTGTGTACTCCTACGGCTACCCCGCCTAAATGGTTGGTAGATGCTCATCCAGAAATATTACCCATAGATGCATCAGGGCATATCAAACATTTTGGTTCTAGAAGGCATTATTGTTTTTCAAGCCAAGTGTTTCGCGAGCACTCAAGGCGTATTAGTCAGGCGGTAGTTGATAGATATGGCCAACATGAGGCAGTAGTTGCATGGCAAACCGATAATGAATATGGTTGTCATTTTACAGTCGAGAGTTTTTCTAAAGACGCCGCACTAGCCTTTAGAGTTTGGTTAAAAGAAAAATACGGCACTGTACAAGCTTTGAACAAGGCTTGGGCCAATATTTTTTGGAGCCAAAGTTATGCTCATTTTGATGAGGTCGATCCGCCCTATCAAGCCGTAACCGAAATACTTCCCATACACCAATTGGACTGGAAACGATTTAGCTCTGATCAAGTCAAAAGTTTTAATCTAGAACAAGTCAAAATTATTCGACAGGGTTCACCTGCAAGACCTGTGAGTCATAATTTTATGGGCTTTTTCACCGAGTTTGATCATTACCAAGTTTCGCAAGATTTAGATATTGCCACCTTAGACAGTTATCCTATTGGTTTTACTCAAATGTTCTTCCTCAATGAAGACGAAAAAACCAAATGGGCTGAGGTAGGTCATCCCGATATACCTAGTTTTCATTATGATTTGTACAAAGGCATGTGCAAGGGTAATAGGTGGTGGATTATGGAACAACAACCAGGCCCTGTTAATTGGGCGCACTGGAATCCAATTCCTAAAGATGGCATGGTGCGTTTGTGGTCATGGCAAGCCTTTGCCCATGGTTGTGAGTTAGTGAGCTATTTTAGATGGCGTCAAACCCCTTATGCCCAAGAACAAATGCATGCTGGCTTATTAGCCCCCGATGATAGTTTGGCACAAGGCGCTTTGGAAGTGGCACAGCTTAGCCAAGAAATAAAACAATTTCAAAATCAAGCGGCCCTGTCATTACAAGGGAAAGGACTTCAATCGAATCAAGCCAAAGTGGCATTGTTATTTGATTATGACAGTATGTGGATGTCCGAAATTTCACCTCAAGGTAAAGATTTTTTAGGCATGGAGCAGGTCTTTAGAATTTACAGTGCGCTGCGTAGTTTAGCTTTAGATGTTGATATTATTTCAACTCAAACTGATTTAGTAGGTAGCCAATACCAACTTATTGTTTTGCCTGCCCAGTGGCATGTAACTGAAACATTAAGAAATCAGTTAGAGCAAATAGCTGCTAAAAATATACCGATTGTTTTAGCCCCAAGGGTTGGCAGTAAAACTCAACATTTGTCAATTAGTGAACCTCTTGCACCAGGGCCATTAACAGCCTTAGCGGGTTTAAAAGTGAAACGAGTAAGTTCTTTACCACCAGGAATTCAGACTGAAATTGTAACGCAGCACAATAAGCCTATCGAAAAACATTATGTGAGCAGATGGTTAGAAGATGTGGAATGTCTAAGCGCCAAGCCGTATTGGACCAGCATTAAAAATCAAATAGTAGTCGCTAAAAATAGTGCGACTTATTATGTCGCTTCTTGGTTAATGCAAGATACATGGAAAGTTTTATTTTCTGAGCTTTGTTTAGTACATCAAATTGATTTTGAAAATTTGCCAGAGGGTATCAGAGTCAGTCGTATGAGTGCACCTAGTATTACAAAAGTTGGCAAGCAGGAGGCTTCAAGTGTTGTTCAAAATTATCAAATGGTGGTGAATTATTCTGATCAAGCACATCTTTGGCAGCCCGCAGAGGCTAATAGCGAATTGTTATTAGGTAGTGCAAAAGTGCAAGCTCAACAAGTATCAATATGGAAAGTTTTGTAAGTCGGTTGGTTGAAGTTTTTAATCAACAAAGTCATTATTAACCTAGGAGACTAAAAATGAGAAAATATGTTTTAAACCCAATTGCAATTGCGCTTTTGGCAATGTCCTCAATGGCCACTCAAGCCGGTGAGTTAATCATTAACACGGATGCATCCGACCCAGCGCCTAAAGCCGCGTGGCAACAAATGGCCGATGGATTTATGAAAGAAAATCCAGACGTTAAAATTAAAATCAATACCTTTGACCATGAAGGTTTTAAAACTTCTATTCGTAACTTTTTAACTGCTAATCCACCTGATGTGGTGACTTGGTATGCTGGCAATCGTATGGCACCGTTTGTCAATGCTAATTTGTTTGAAGATGTATCGGATGTATGGGCTAAAGAAGGCCTTAAAGAAAAATTAAAGTCAGCCAATAGTGCCATGACCATTAATGGAAAACAATATGGTGTGCCTTACACCTATTACCAATGGGGTGTGTATTACAACAAATCAGTATTTAATAAACATGGTATTGCAGTACCCACTAACTGGGATGATTTGGTTAAATCAAGTGCTAAATTAAAAGCCGCTGGTGTTACACCATTTGCCATTGGTACCAAAGCCTTGTGGCCAACCGGTGGCTGGTTTGATTATATGAATATGCGTGTGAATGGTTATCAGTTTCACATGGATTTAACTAGCGGTAAAGTGCCTTACACCGATAAGCGCGTAGCGGCAGTTTTTGATAAGTGGGACCAATTGGTCAAGCCTGGTTATTATTTAAGCAACCATGCTAGTATTGACTGGCAAGATGCTTTGCCCGCATTAGTAAAGGGTGAAGCCGCCATGTATTTAATGGGTAATTTTGCAGTGGATCCATTAAAGAAGGCTGGCATGACCAATGATACATTGGGATTTTTCCAGTTTCCAAAAATCAATAATGTACCAATGGCAGAAGATGCCCCGACTGATACCGCACACATTCCTGCTAAAGCCAAAAATAAAGTGGATGCTAAACGTTTCTTAGCCTATATGGCCAGAGCCGATGTACAAACTCAAGTCAATGCTACCTTATTGCAATTGCCGGTGAACAATGGTTCTAAAGTGGGTGATGATCCGTTCTTACAAGCCGGCTTCAAGATGTTAAGCAATGCTTCTGGCTTAGGTCAGTTTTATGATCGTGATGCACCTGCAGAAATGGCAAAAGCGGGTATGGAAGGTTTTCAACGTTATATGGTGAAACCAGAACAACGTGCTGAAATCTTAAAAGGCCTTGAGGCAGTACGTCAGCGCGTTTATAAATAAAACGCAACTTAGTTGAGCAATTGAAGGGGTCAAACCTTGTTTGTTTTTATTATAGGTTTACCCCCTCCCTTTTAGTTTTGCTCTAGCTTTCAATCAATTAATTAGGAAAAACCGGCATGTCATCTCATTCGCCCAAATTGCCACAACCCTCACGCTCATGGTGGCAAAAGCATCAGCGTCAAATGGCGCCGTGGCTTTTTTTGGCCCCTGTTATGCTGCTGTTTTTTGTTTATGTGATTGCGCCTATTTTTCAATCCATTAGCATTAGTTTTTATGACTGGGATGGTTTAGGTGAGAAGCAATGGATTGGTTTTGATAATTACAAAGAGTTATGGACAGATGCTGATTTTTGGATATCAGCTAAAAATAATTTAATTTGGTTTTTTGGATTTTTATTGGCAGTGCCAATTGGTTTAGCCATTGCTTTATTTTTAAACCAAAAAGTATTTGGAATTAAAGCGGTTAAATCTTTGTTCTTTTTTCCATTTGTGATTTCACAAGTAGTAATTGGTTTAATTTTTAGTTGGTTTTATAACCCAAGCATAGGCTTTTTAGGCTTTGCTATTTTAGGTGATGAAGATTGGGTCACCTATGGAATTGTGGTGGCAGGTTTATATCCACAAATTGCCTACACCATGATTTTGTATTTAACAGGCCTCAATAATTTACGCCCTGACTTAATAGAAGCCGCCAGGTTAGAGGGGGCCAAAGGTTGGTCTATGCTCTGGCATGTGATCTTGCCTCAGTTGCGCCCTGCCACTTTTATTGCAGTGGTGGTGACTATTATTGGTTCATTGCGAAGCTTTGATATGGTCTCGATTATGACTTCGGGTGGGCCTTATGGTCAGTCAAGAGTTTTAGCCTACTATATGTATGAAAAATCCTTAAGCGAGTATGGTTACCGAATGGGCTATGGCACTGCTATTGCTACCATTTTGTTTTTAGTGATGTTGATTTATATCTTGTATTTTGTTTACAGAATTTATCAACAAGAAAAAGAAAGTGCTTGAGATGTTTCCAACTCCGATTCAAAAAACTAGCTGGCCTATTCAGTATTTATACAAAATACTGCTGCCAATTTCCTTACTAGTTTGGTTGTTACCTATAATTGCAGTGGCATGGACTGCAGTGCGCAGTGGTGGTGATTTAGCAGCCGGTAATTATTGGGGTTGGCCCACTTGGAGTTTAGTAAGCAACTTACAAGACATATTAAATAACACTCCAATTTTACAATTTATTAAAAATAGTTTTTTAGTCACTATACCTACCGTTATTGGCTCATTAGTGTTAAGTAGTTTTGCAGGATTTGCCCTCGGTATTTATCGGTTCAAATTGAATTTGTGGGTGTTTTTTATTTTTGTAGGTGGCAACTTTGTGCCATTTCAAATTTTAATGGTGCCTGTTAGGGAACTAAGTTTGCAGCTTGGTGTTTATGATTCGATTTGGGGCCTGGTGTTATTTCATATTGCATTTCAAACTGGTTTTTGTACTTTTTTTATGCGTAACTTTATTCGAGACCTACCGTTTGAACTTATAGAGGCGGCACGCATAGAAGGTGCAACAGAGTTTCAAATTTATTACCAAGTGGTTTTACCTTTGGTAAGACCTGCATTAGCTGCTTTGGCGGTATTAATTTTTACCTTTATTTGGAATGATTATTTTTGGGCTACGGTGTTAATCCAAGGCAATCATGCGATGCCAGTAATTGGTGGCTTGAAATCTTTAAATGGTCAATGGGTAGCGCAGTGGCAATTGGTTTCTGCTGGTTCATTATTAGCCGCTGCCCCTCCTATTATTTTATTTTTCTTAATGCAAAAACAATTTGTTGAAGGCTTAACC
>JALQUL010000125.1 GCA_023260735.1 Limnohabitans sp.
GGCAAGCTCTATGCTTGACCAAGGTTTTACTTGGCAAATGGCAGTTTGGTTGGTGTTCTTAGCCAATTTAATTGTGTTAATTCCAATGGTTTTAATTGGTCGCACCGGTACGCAATACGGCATTCCATTCCCTGTTTTAGCACGCGCTTCATTTGGTGTTAAAGGCTCCAACTTACCTGCAATTTTGCGCGGTTTAGTAGCTTGCGGTTGGTTCTCTATTAACTGTTACTTTGGTGCCCTTGCCTTGCATGGTTTCCTCAACCTTTTAGGTATGAACTTAGGGGTACCTGCACAAGGCGAATACATCAGCACTTCTCAGTTTATTTGCTTCTTGGCATTTTGGGCATTGCATATTTATTTCATCTGGAATGGTCTTGAGTCTATTCGTAAACTTGAAGTTGTAGCGGCTCCATTAATGATTGCCGCCTCTGTTGCCTTGGTAGTTTGGGCTTTTATGAATGTCTCTCCTAGCCAAATCTTTAACTTACCAGCCAAGGTAGTAGAAGCCGGTCCTAACACTTGGGGCGCCTTAACCGGTTTAGTCGGTTTCTGGGCTACATTAGCTCTTAATATTCCCGACTTCACCCGCTTTGCAAAATCACAAAATGAACAAGTCAAAGGTCAAATGATTGGTTTACCCATCCCAATGGCTTTGTTTTCATTAGTAGGTATTATTGGTTTTTCAGTATCACAAATTTTGTACGGTAAAGCTCAACTTTTCCCAGATGGTTTATTAACTCAAATGGGCACTGTACCTGCTGGTATTGGATTGTTAGTGATTTTATTAGCCAACTTGACTACCAATGTGGCGGCCAATTTAGTTTCCCCTTCTTACGACTTTTCACAAGTAGCACCTGAAAAAATTAGCTTTCGCACAGGCGGTTTAATTGCCGCCGTTATTGGCTTGTTATTCATGCCTTGGAAATTATTATCTACCTCTGGTGGCTATTTGTTTACTTGGTTGGGTGGCTATGGCACTTTATTAGGTGCGATTGCAGGTATTTTGTTAGTCGATTATTACTTAGTTCGTAAAACGGTTCTTAACATACCTGACCTTTATCGTCGTGGCGGTGAATATGAATACAGCAACGGCTGGAATGTTCATGCCATTATTGCTTTTATATTAGGTATTGCACCTTGTTTGCCTGGTTATATGGCTGCCTCTGGTCTGTTACCCGCCGAAAGCGTTGGCAGCTTCTGGAAAGAGCTCTACAACTTTGGTTGGTTCTTTAGTTTGTTTGTCGCTGGTATTTACTATTTCTTAACTGCTAAGAAAAAATAAGGAGAACATAATGGGTGATGCGGTATTAATTCGTGGCGGTACAGTCGTAACTGCCGACCAAGAGCAAAAGGCAGATGTATTATGTGTCAACGGCAAAGTAGTTGCCCTTGGCTCGGATGCTGCCTCTTTGGCACCAACTGGTACGACCACTATTGATGCCTCGGGTCAGTATGTGATGCCAGGCGGAATTGATCCGCACACCCATATGCAACTTCCATTCATGGGCACTACCACCATGGATGACTTTTACACAGGTACTGCCGCTGGCCTAGCCGGTGGCAATACCACCATTATTGATTTTGTAATTCCTAATCCACAACAATCACTCATGGAGGCTTATCACACATGGCGCGATTGGGCTAAAAAGTCGGCAGGTGATTACAGTTTTCATGTGGCAATTACTTGGTGGGATGAAACAGTTCATGCCGATATGGCTACCTTGGTACAACAAGAGGGCGTGAATAGTTTTAAACATTTTATGGCTTATAAAAATGCCATCATGTGTGACGACGAAACCTTGGTCAACAGTTTTAAAAGAGCACTCGAATTAGGTGCTATGCCAACCGTTCATGCTGAAAACGGTGAGTTAGTTTATTTGCTTCAACAAGAAGTTGCCAAAATGGGCATTACTGGTCCAGAAGGTCATCCTTTGGCTCGTCCCCCAATGGTAGAAGGCGAAGCGGCTAATCGTGCTATTGCTATTGCTGATGTATTAGGTGTGCCTATTTATGTCGTGCATGTCTCTTGTATCGAGTCAGCAGAAGCAATTGCAAGGGCAAGAGCTCGAGGTCAAAGAGTCTATGGCGAAGTGTTGGCTGGCCACTTAGTCATTGACGACAGTGTTTATCGCCACCCTGATTTTGCCTTTGCTGCGGGTCATGTGATGAGTCCTCCTTTCCGTGCAAAAGGCCATCAAGAGGCTTTATGGCGTGGTTTGCAGTCTGGCCAGTTACATACCACTGCCACTGATCACTGCTCATTTTGCGCCAGCCAAAAAGCCATGGGTAAAGCTAATTTTGCACAAATTCCTAACGGCTGTGGTGGCGTTGAAGAACGTATGGCAGTTATTTGGGATGCAGGTGTTAATACCGGTCGCTTAACTCCGTCAGAGTTTGTCGCTATTACCTCCACCAACACGGCTAAATTATTTAATATTCATCCACAAAAAGGCACTATACAAGTAGGCTCAGATGCCGACATTGTGGTGTGGGATCCTGCTGGTAGTAAAACCCTATCAGCTAAAACCCAGCATAGCAAAGGCGACTTTAATATTTTTGAAGGTCGTACGGTTACAGGCATACCGAGTCACACTATTAGTCAAGGTAAAGTGGTTTTTGCCAATGGCGATTTACGTGTGCAAGAAGGTGCTGGACGATACATTAAACGACCCGCCTTCGGCCCACAATTTAGTGCTGGACAAAAACGGGCTCAAGCGCTGGCCCCAACTGCCGTTCAACGAGATTAAATCGTTTGTTATTTCAATTTATTTCAAATGCATTAAAGGTTGTGTATGGATGCCAAAACTAAAACCCCCAATATTTCTGCCTTAAGAGTCAACGGTGACCGACTATGGGCTTCACTGATGGAATTGGCTCAAATTGGTGCGACGCCCAAAGGTGGCGTGTGCCGACTTACCCTGACCGACCTTGACAAACAAGGACGTGACCTGGTCACCCGTTGGGCCAAAGAAGCCGGAATGACAGTGACAATTGACAAAATTGGCAATGGTTTTATGCGCCGCCCAGGTCGTAATAACAGCCTGCCTCCGATTATGACTGGCAGTCACATTGATACCCAACCTACGGGTGGCAAATTTGATGGTAACTACGGTGTCTTAGCTGGTATTGAGGTGGTGCGCACCCTCAATGATCACAACATAGAAACAGAAGCCCCTATTGAGGTGGCCTTTTGGACCAATGAAGAAGGCTCTCGATTTGTGCCCGTCATGATGGGCTCTGGCGTTTTTGCCAAAGCATTTACCCTAGAACATGCTTACGCTGCCAAAGACACTGCAGGTAAATCAGTCAAAGAAGAATTAGAGCGTATTGGCTACCTAGGCCCAGAAGAACCTGGCCAACATCCAATTGGAGCTTATTTTGAAACCCACATTGAACAAGGTCCAGTACTTGAAGATAATGACAAAACCATTGGTGTAGTCGAAGGGGTTTTAGGTATTCGTTGGTTTGATTGCACAGTGAGTGGTATGGAGGCACATGCTGGTCCTACGCCTATGAACTTGCGAAAAGATGCCATGCAGGTTGCCGCCCCCATCATGCAGGAGATTGTGGCCTGTGCCTTGCGTCATGCGCCACATGGTCGTGGCACAGTAGGTATGGTGCAAGTGCATCCCAATAGCCGTAACGTAATCCCAGGCCAGGTTAAATTTAGTGTTGACTTACGCAATAGCACTGATGCCCTAGTGGACCAAATGGCCGCCGAGGTACAAGCCTATGCAGCAGCCTTAGCCACAAAAACAGGACTGCAAATTCAATTTGAATTGGTCTCTAGCTACCCTGCTCAAGTATTTCATAAGGAATGTGTAGATGCGGTTGCCAAAGCTGCTCAGGCCTTAGGTTATTCCAATATGCCAGCCGTTTCTGGAGCGGGTCATGATGCTGTTTACATGGCACGACTTGCTCCAACTGGCATGATTTTTATTCCATGCAAAGACGGCATTAGCCACAACGAAATTGAAGACGCCCAACCCGAGCATATTACCGCAGGCTGTAATGTGTTGTTGCATGCGATGTTGGAGAGAGCAGGGACGTAAAAATCAAAAAACATTCAATCCAAGATTGTCATCTTGGATTTTTTTATTCATCATTTAAAGCCCTTTTTGAATC
>JALQUL010000169.1 GCA_023260735.1 Limnohabitans sp.
AAAAGCAGATTGAGACACAAAGGTTAAAGACGACAAGTGCAAAGAGCGTCCGAAAGAAGCACACATAGGGCGATAGTGCACTGGCTGAGGAGTAGGAATTGAGGCGTTAGGGTCTCCCATAGCAGCCATGGCAATCGAGCCTCCTTTTAAAATTAAACTCGGTTTAACCCCAAAAAATGCTGGTTTCCATACCACTAAATCGGCTAACTTGCCCACTTCAATACTACCCACCTCATGACTAATACCATGGGTAATAGCGGGATTGATGGCTAACTTAGCAATATAACGTTTCACTCTAAAATTATCATTGCCAGTCACATCATCCGATAGGGGGCCTCTTTGAGCCTTCATTTTATGAGCTGTTTGCCAACAGCGCATAATCACTTCGCCGACTCGCCCCATTGCCTGACTGTCACTACTAAACATGCTAATAGCGCCTAAATCATGCAAGATATCTTCAGCTGCAATCGTCTCTTTTCTAATTCTACTTTCCGCAAAAGCCAAATCTTCGGCAATTGAAGCGTCTAAATGGTGGCATACCATTAACATATCAACATGTTCATCTAGAGTGTTGATGGTATAGGGTCGAGTCGGATTAGTAGAAGACGGCAACACATTGGAGTGACCGACAATTTTTAAAATATCGGGGGCATGACCACCACCCGCCCCTTCGGTATGAAAGGTATGAATGGTTCTACCGTTAATGGCTTTGACGGTATCTTCTAAAAAGCCACCTTCGTTAAGGGTATCGGTATGAATGGCCACCTGCACATCATGCTCATCAGCCACGTCTAGGCAGTTGCTTATGGCAGCAGGAGTACTGCCCCAGTCCTCATGTAATTTAAGGCCTATGGCGCCTGCATCAACCTGTTCTACAAGGGCATTAGGTAATGAAGCATTGCCTTTACCAAAAAATCCTAAATTCATAGGGAAGGCATCGGCCGCTTGTAGCATTCTTTCTATATGCCAAGGCCCTGGGGTACAGGTGGTGGCAAAGGTACCAGTAGCCGGCCCTGTACCCCCTCCTAGCATGGTAGTTACACCGCTGCATAAAGCTTCTTCAATTTGTTGTGGGCAAATAAAATGAATATGAGTATCTACCGCACCCGCCGTAACGATAGAGCCTTCACAACTAATGATCTCAGTACCAGGACCGATAATAATAGTAACACCAGGCTGAACGTCAGGATTTCCGGCTTTGCCAATCGCCACAATTCGGCCATTTTTTAAACCAATATCGGCTTTGACAATACCCCAATGATCAATAATAAGGGCGTTGGTCATAACGGTATCGACCGCTCCTTCAGCGCGAGTCTTCTGACCTTGTGCCATGCCATCACGAATTGTTTTTCCACCACCAAATTTGACCTCCTCGCCATAACTGCCCGCCAATAAGGTATAGTCTTTTTCAACTTCAATCATTAAATTGGTATCGGCTAAGCGAACCTTATCACCCACTGTGGGACCAAAAATTTCTGCATACGCACGCTTGTGTATAGTCGCCATTATTGGATCTCCTTTAAGGGCCCCTGTGCATCTAATACACCACTAATTTCAGCCCTAAAACCGTATATTTTTTTATCGCCCAAAAAATCAATTAACTCTACCGTTCGGCTTTGCCCTGGTTCAAAACGAATAGCCAATCCGCTGGCAATATTTAAACGTTTACCTTTAGATTTTTCCCTATCAAAATGCAGGGCAAAATTAACTTCAAAAAAATGGTAATGTGAACCCACTTGAATGGGTCTATCGCCCGCATTTATCACTAACAAAGTAATAGGTTCACGGCCTATATTCAATTGATGTAAGCCCTCCTCCACCCAGATTTCGCCGGGTATCATTTACCACCTCTTTTAAAATAAATAATAGCCAATGCCAGTGCAATAGCCACAAAACCAAAAACATCGGTACTATGCCAATGACTACTCGCTATTTGTCCATGACCGTCATGAGCCCATGCTGTATTAACACACAACAAAAAAAGTATTACAAAAATTTGATCAATACGTTTCATACAAATCCTTTAGGGAGCTTGATTTAAATTAATTAATTGGCTGATGTAC
>JALQUL010000204.1 GCA_023260735.1 Limnohabitans sp.
CTTAAACCACTCATCCACCGTTCCTGAGCCTTATATTTTAACTCATATATCGGCTAGTTTTGAATCTTTTTGATAAATTTCCATAAAAAATGCCACTGAAAATCAGTGGCATTTTGCTAACCAATACCAGCCTGTGAAGGCTAGTAAGAAGTTAAGCTAAAGGATTAACGTACAACTGCGAGTTGGTCACGTTTGCCAGCTTTGTATGTGTACAAAGTCAAAGCGCCGTTTTTGATGTCGCCTTTGTTGTCAAAGCTGATGTTACCAGTAACACCTTTGTATTGGATTTTAGCCAATACTGGGAGGTATTTTGCTGGATCAGCAGACTTAGCATCAACCATGGCTTTCACCATTACGTTGGTAGCGTCATAAACGTATGGAGCGTAAACTTGAACTTCAGCGCCAAATTTAGCTTTGAATTTTGCATTGAAAGCTTCCATGTCTTTTTTGCCATTGCCGTCAACACCGCCAGCTTCAGCACAAACTACTTGACCATCAGCCATTGCGTCGCCAGCCAATTTAGCCAATTCGCTTGAACAGATGCCATCGCCACCCATGAACTTAGCAGCAATGCCAAGGCTCTTCATTTGACGAATCATTGGGCCTGCAACTGCGTCCATACCACCGAAGAACACGACGTCAGGCTTTTTACCTTTAAGTGTTGTTAAGATGGGTGAAAAGTCGGTAGATTTGTCGGTTGTGAACTCACGACCCACAATTTTGCCGCCTTTAGCTTTTACTGCTTTTTCGAATTCATCGGCAACACCTTGACCATAAGCTGTACGGTCATCGATAACAGCAATTGCTTTACCTTTGAGTGTGTCAACAGCGTAACGGCCTAAAGTACCACCTAATTGAACGTCGTCAGCCACAACGCGGAATGCTGTTTTGTAGCCATTACGTGTGTATTTTGGGTTAGTTGCAGATGGAGAAATTTGTGGAATACCTGCATCGCTGTAAATTTTGGATGCTGGAATGGTAGTACCAGAATTCAAGTGACCAATAACGCCAGCAACTTTCATGTCAGCCAATTTCTGAGCAACAGCAGTACCTTGTTTTGGATCGCCTGCATCATCTTCAGCTACCAATTCCAATTTAACTTTTTTGCCGCCGATTACAACGCCTTTAGCATTGAGTTCTTCAATAGCTAAACGGGCACCGTTTTCGTTATCTTTACCCAAGTGAGCGATGCCACCAGATGTAGGACCAACGTGGCCAATTTTAACAACCATATCTTGAGCAGCAACCATGCCTGCAAAAGCGGCGATAGATGCGGCAACTGTAAGTTTTAGCTTCATTTGCATAAGAACTCCAAAATTAATAAAAATAAGTTGAGAAGCCTAAGGCCTCAACAAACGATACGATACCCTAAAAAAGACAAATTTTACCTAGGGAACATACTAATCATGCGAATGATGCATGACGTGATGCCGAGTTTAGTCGTTTTTTTACAATCTATTGTGTAACTCCAACAAAAGACCTTTCGATTTGTAAAAAGACCAACGCTTTCTAGCCAACTGTAAATCTTCTTCTTGCTGTGAAACAATTTCAATAACTCTTTGAAATTGTTCATAATTTTCAGTTACATGAGCACTTAAATTGAGTAATACATCTCTTTTTGTGTGTGGTTCGATTGTGACTAATTCCGTAAGAATCACATCAGTGCGTTGTAAGGTTGTTAGTGGTGCATTGCTTAAACAATGTGGTGCAAATCCATCGGCAGGCTCAGACCACAAAAAATGGTCGAGCTGCCGAAGTTCTGGTGTTGCGGCCAACACCAAAACTTTTAAATTTTGTGCTCTGGCTTTTTGAATAATCTTACTAGCGTATTTTATTTTATGAGCCACATTTAAATGGAAATCGACTTTAGTCATGCTTATTCTGATTAAGTCGCACTAACTTTTTTAGAGGCTACTTTTTTTGCACTCGCACCTAAAGTATTACTTTTAGTGGTTTTAGCTGCCGTTTTAGCTTTGGTTGTGGTTTTAACACTCGGTTTTCTTGCTTGAACCACTGGTTTTCCATTGGCTTTACTAGTGGCAACTGGCATGTCGTACTGCTCTGTTAATGATGATGTTAGGTATTTCATCAATAAGGGCACTGGTCTTCCTGTAGAACCTTTTTCAGCACCTGACTTCCAAGCAGAGCCAGCAATATCTAAATGGGCCCAGGGCATTTTGGCGGTAAAACGCTGTAAAAATTTAGCCGCCGTGATAGAGCCCGCTGCACGGCCTGCTATATTGGCTACATCTGCAAAGTTAGACTTCATGCCGAGAGCATATTCATCATCTAGCGGCATGCGCCAGCATAAGTCACCACTCTCGTCGCCCGCTTTGGTAAGGTCTGTAGCGAGTTGATCATGGTTGGTAAATAAACCACTACGAACACCCCCTAAGGCGATCACGCAGGCACCCGTAAGAGTGGCTATATCGATAACCGCTTTAGGATTAAAACGTTGTGCATAAACCAAGGCATCACATAAGATAAGGCGACCTTCTGCGTCGGTATTGAGTACTTCAATGGTTTGACCGTCCATGGCGGTGATCACATCACCAGGTTTTAAAGCATTAGGGCCGGGTAAGTTTTCGCAAGTAGGAATTAAACCTACCACGTTAATTTTAGGTTGACTTTCAGCGAGGGCTTTAAACACACCCAAAACACTAGCCGCACCACACATATCAAATTTCATTTCGTCCATTTCTGGACCTGGCTTTAAAGAAATACCGCCAGAATCGAAAGTAATACCTTTACCTACCAATACAGTAGGAGGAACTGTTTTAGCAGCACCCGAATAACGCATTACGATAAAACGTAAAGGTTGCGCAGATCCCTGTGCTACTGCCATAAAAGAACCCATACCAAGAGGAGCCACTTCTTTTGGACCTAATATTTCGGTCTGTATGTTTTTGGCTTTACCTAAAATTTTAGCGACTGTGGCTAAATCGGAGGGCGTTGCGTAATTTCCAGGACGATTGCCCCATTCTTTAGCAAGCTCTACCCCAACAGCAGTGGCTTTTGCATAAGCAAGCTCGGTTGTAGCCAGTGCTAAGTCTGATTTAGCAACAGCAATTTGCACTTCACGCAAGGTGCGACCCGCTTGCCCTTGCTTTGATTTACTAGTCGTGTAAACATAAGTGGCATCGGCACAAGCCAATACGGCCGCTTCAATGAGGCCAGAGGATAGTGGACTTAGTCCTGCTAATACTACGGTTACTTTTTGTGGCTTAGTCGATTTAATCGTTTGTACGCCAGTCAAAATTGCTTTTTTAACTTGAGCGGGAGTAGCTTGCGAGAGGCTTACCAAAATTAATCTTTTGGAAGAAATGCCATTTGCCTTGTAAATATTTAAACAAGTATTGCTATTGTGGTCAAGGTCTTTGTCAGAAAGAGCTTGTTGCGCTAAACTAGAAATAGGGTCGGCAGACCACGCGGTGTCGGGAGTAATTAACACTATAAGTGCGTCTGATGAAAATTTTGCAGCTTGCGCAAAGTCTAAGGTGCTTAGTTTAAAGTCCATAATAGATGTGTCTAAAGATTAATAACTACCGTTAAAATAGATTGAATCTATACATTAGCACAAATACAAACTAAATATTTATCTCAATGCTGTTTCAATCCACATTTCGAAAAGAGTTGGCAAAAAATTTTGCTGGTATCATGATTATATTAATCACTATTGTCATGACCATGATGCTGATTCGAGTTTTAGGGCTAGCCTCTAAAGGTCAAGTCAACCCTGCTGACATTTTATTAGTAATGGCTTATTTTGTCCTAGGGCATATGCCCACCATTTTAACTTTGTGCTTACTTATTTCAGTATCGCCATTAAGATGGTCAAAAAT
>JALQUL010000396.1 GCA_023260735.1 Limnohabitans sp.
AGCACCATTGTGCTCGGTATCATCTTTGTGGTTTGTGTGTTGGCATTCCGAAGAGGTATTGTTGGTGAGGTTCAAGCTTTTTTGACTAGAAAAAAATAATTTTTATTGGTATCTAAATCAAGATAAAAGGGTCTTAGGACCCTTTTTTCATGCCTTTTCGTGTGACAATAGCGTGGACTATTGGTTTGTGAACATATTTCTAATTTTTATAAGTCTTAAAATCGAAATATATTCATGGCTTAATCAAATGTTTGAATGAATTGGGTAATCTTTATGAAGTTAAAACGAGCCGTTTATGTTAGTTGTGCAATCGCATTGCTACATTCCGCTGGCTCGGTAAGTGCTCAAGAATCCAAATCTAGTAAAAATTACAAACACATTGATCTTGGCCAGTGCACATCTCAGGCCCCAGCAACACTTAATTTATCCGGCATTCTTGAAAGAGCCATGCACTGCAGTCCAGATTTGGCCGCTTATCGTTTAGAGCATCAATTGGCGGTTGCTGATCGAGTAATTGCAGAGCAACGTCCCAATCCAAATCTAACTTTGGGAGCGGATTCGATTAATCCGCATCCTAGCCAAAGTTCTCAGGGAACAAAAAAAGTGGATAGTTCGGTCAGGATTGATCAACTGATTGAGTTGGGTGGCAAGGCTAAATATAGGGCTAATGCTGCGACTGCAGCTGAATTAGCATCCCAGTATTTTTTGAAATACGCTGAAAGAGCCGTGCTAGTCGGAATAGAGCAGGCTTTTTATGATGGTTTGGGGGCTCAACAAAAAGAAAAAGATCTCTTAGATATTGTTGAGATGAATAAAAAAGTATTGGATGTAGCTAAGATCCGTTACAAGGTGGGCGATATATCTCAAATTGATCTGAATAAGATTCAGCTTGATATTGCTAAAACTAATAATGAGTATCAGGTAGCGAGATCTGACCTAGCCAGAGCAAAAGCTAGTTTGGCTAAGGCCTTAGGGTATAGCAAAAGTATTAATCAAAGTACTTTAGCCACTGACTGGCCGAAGCATGATGTGGCATTGCCAGCTATACCTTGGGACAAGATTCAATCTAGAGGCGATTTGCAAGCCTTAAAAAATAGAACTTTGGCCGCTGAAAATTCACGTGACCTAGCAAGGGCATTAAAAATTCCCGATGTAACAGTTGGCTTGCAATACAACCATTTCCCCGTAACAGGTTCTACGCAAAATGGCACTATTAATACTTACATGGTGAACTTAAGCATTCCCTTATTTGTGCGACACCAATATCAAGGTGAAGCGATGAGGGCTGAAGCGGAGTATTACAGAGCTAGAGATACCCAATGGCGTGGCGAGAAGGATGCTCTAACGCAACTGGAATATCAAGAAACTGAATTGCAAGCGAATCAAGAGCGCTTAAATAGAGTATTAACAGATGTTTTACCTGGAGCTGAGCAGATTGCAACAGCTGCAGACTTTGCTTATAAAAAAGGTGCAATTGGTGTGCTTGATTTAATTGATGCAAGAAGGTCTTTGAGGCAAGCTCGTACTGAGGCATCTCAAACCAGGGCTGATTTTGCAAAAAGTTTAAGTGCGTTTAAATTGGCTATTGAGGTAGACGAAAAGTAATGAAAAATATTGGTCAATTCATCAAAGATACTTGGGGCCTCTTAGTTTGGTTGTTCAATTTTATTAAATCAACCATCTTGAGTTTTATCAAGGGCTTCTTGAGCCAAATTAAATCTAAAGCGTATATCGACAAGTTCAACGCTGTAGAAGCTCAAGTGATACATCATGTGCATCAGAATCTGCCTGCTGAACCACAAAAGTTTTGGAGCGTACATCACAAGAAGGTATTGAGGATTATTTATATCGTCATTATTTCGATGTTGGTGCTTAATGTTGCCAAGTGTATGTATAAGCCAAGTAGATTGGTTATTGAACCGGTGGTTGAGGGTGAACTAATTTATTTCAAGGGTGTATCAAAGCCTTTAAATGGTATTAAATCGTCGGAGTTAATGGCTGGTGGGGTTCAAAATTTGGTCTTGCCAGGCCGCTTGGTTTGGAATGAGGAAAAAACAGCAAAGGTCTATAGTCCATTCTCAGGTCGAGTTGAGTCTGTAGAAGTTCAGTTGGGCGAAACCGTGAAGAAAGGGCAGTCACTGGCTCATATTCAGTCCCCAGATTTTGGTGTGGCGCAGGCTGATGCCCGTAAAGCTCAGGCTGCCGCAGTTTTAGCGCGATCAAGTCTGAACAGGGCTAAAGAGTTATACGCTAACGGAATCATTGCCAAAAAAGAGTTTGAACAAATTGAGTCTGATACTGCACAAGTGATTGCTGAATTTGATCGAGCCAGTTCTAGAATAAAAGC
>JALQUL010000447.1 GCA_023260735.1 Limnohabitans sp.
GTTTTTGAAAAAGCCTTTCATGGCAGAAGTATTGCTACTTTAAGCGCTACAGGCAACCCAAAAGTACAAGTAGGTTTTGGACCTTTGGTGAGTGGTTTTATCCGTGTTCCATTTAACGACATCGAAGCTATAAAAGTAGCAACGGCCAATAATCCTAATGTGGTGGCGGTATTTTTTGAAACTATTCAAGGCGAAGGCGGTGTGAACCCTGCACGCATTGATTTTTTAAAACAAGTTCGTGCATTTTGTGATGAACGCGATTGTCTGTTAATGATTGACGAAGTGCAAAGTGGTATGGGCCGAACTGGCAAATGGTTTGCCCATCAATGGGCGGGAATTGTGCCAGACGTCATGCCACTTGCTAAAGGCTTAGGTTCTGGTGTTCCGATTGGTGCAGTGGTGGTAGGCCCTAAAGCAGCTAACATTTTCCAACCCGGCAATCATGGCACTACCTTTGGTGGTAATCCATTGGCTATGCGTGCTGGTTTAGAGACTATCCGCATCATGGAAAAACATGATTTAGTGAATCAGGCACTTGTAAAAGGCAATTATTTGCAAAATGCTTTACGTGAAAAGTTAGCCTCTACCGCTGGTGTTAAAGAAATAAGAGGCCAAGGCTTGATGGTAGGAGTTGAACTTGATCGCCCTTGCGCTCAATTGGTCAATGACGCTGTTGAAGCTGGCTTGTTATTAAGCGTCACCGCTGACAACGTGATTAGACTCTTACCCGCCCTTATTATGAGCACTACCGAGCTAGATGAATTAGTCAGCATTTTAGTGCCCCTTATTCAAAAATTTTTGTCAAAATAAGTGACAGCATCATGAAACATTATTTGCAATTTAAAGATTTTTCGGCTAACGAATACACCTATTTATTTGATCGTGCAGCACTTATTAAAAAACGGTTTAAAGAGTATGTAAAGCACCAAACTTTAACTGACCGCACTCTTGCCATGATTTTTGAAAAAGCATCTACTCGCACTCGGGTGAGTTTTGAAGCCGGTATGTATCAACTCGGTGGCAGTGTGGTGCATTTAACTACTGGTGACAGCCAATTAGGTCGCTCTGAACCCATTGAGGACTCCGCTAAAGTCATCAGTCGTATGGTGGATTTGGTCATGATTCGTACCTTTGAACAAACCAAAATCGAGCGCTTTGCATCACAATCCAGAGTACCCGTCATTAATGGCTTAACCAATGAGTTTCACCCTTGTCAAATTCTGGCAGATATTTTTACCTTCATAGAACACCGTGGCCCTATTGCTGGTAAAACAGTGGCCTGGATTGGTGATGGCAACAACATGGCCAACACTTGGTTGCAAGCAGCAGAAATCCTCGATTTTAAAGTGCATATTAGTTGCCCTAGAGGTTACGAAATTAACGAGCAAGTGGCCGGCCTTGCTGGGCATGATCATTACCAGGTTTTCTCTGACCCACGTCAAGCTTGTGTTGGTGCTGATCTAGTGACTACCGATGTTTGGACAAGCATGGGTTATGAGGCTGAAAATGAAATCCGCATGGCGGCTTTTAAAGACTGGAAAGTCGATCATGCGATGATGGCTTTAGCTAAAAAAGAAGCCTTGTTTATGCATTGTTTACCCGCACACCGTGGCGAAGAAGTTGACGCCGATGTCATTGATGGACCGCAATCAGTGGTATGGGATGAAGCTGAAAATCGTATGCATGTACAAAAAGCATTAATGGAATATTTATTACTCGACAAGCTGTAAATTATTTTTAACTCAGATCAATAAAAAAGGCACTGCGATTTTTATTCGCAGTGCCTTTTTTACGCTTCAACACCCTTCTTAAAAGGACATTGCAATCCTTAATTGCTTATTTGAGCGCTTTAAAGCGAACTCTTTGTGGCTTCGCCGCATCATCACCCAAACGACGACGTTTGTCAGCTTCGTATTCTTGGTAGTTACCGTCAAAGAAGTTCCATTGACTCTCGCCTTCACAAGCCAAAATGTGAGTGGCAATACGGTCCAAGAACCAACGGTCATGAGAAATCACCATCACAGAACCAGCAAACTCTAACAAAGCGTCTTCTAAAGCGCGTAATGTTTCAACGTCAAGGTCATTAGACGGTTCATCAAGCAATAATACGTTACCACCAGCAATCAGAGTTTTAGCTAAATGCAAACGACCACGTTCACCACCCGACAATGTACCTACACGTTTTTGCTGGTCGGAGCCGTTAAAGTTAAAGCGACCACAATAAGCACGACTTGGCATAGTAAACTTGCCCACAGTCAATAAATCCAAACCGCCAGAGACATCTTCCCAAACCGTTTTTTCACTTTCGAGTTGATCACGTGATTGATCTACATAAGCGATTTTAACGGTAGGACCCACCTTAACAGTTCCGGTATCGGGCTGTTGCAAACCTGTGATCATACGGAACAAGGTAGATTTACCAGCACCGTTAGGGCCAATAATACCTACGATAGCGCCAGCAGGTACTTTAAAGCTGAGGTTATCAATTAATAAGCGATCACCAAAGGATTTACTCACGTTGGTGAATTCAAAAACTTCATTGCCTAAACGATCGGCCACTGGGATAAAGATCTCGTTGGTTTCGTTGCGTTGTTGGTATTCGTAATCAGACAATTCTTCGAAGCGAGCCAAACGTGACTTGCTCTTGGCTTGACGACCCTTGGCATTTTGACGTGACCACTCCAACTCTTTTTGCAAAGCTTTTGAACGGGCTTCTTCGCCTTTTTGTTCTTGTCGTAAACGCTCTTGTTTTTGGGTTAACCAATCGCTGTAATTACCCTTGTACGGAATACCAGCACCACGGTCAAGTTCTAAAATCCATTCAGCCGCATTATCTAAGAAATAGCGGTCATGAGTAATAGCCACCACAGTGCCTGAATAACGTTGTAAGAACTGCTCTAACCAATCAACAGATTCTGCATCTAAGTGATTGGTTGGCTCGTCGAGTAACAACATATCGGGCTTGCTGAGCAATAATTTACAAAGCGCAACACGGCGCTTTTCACCCCCAGACAACAGGCCAATTTTAGCGTCCCAAGGAGGTAAGCGAAGTGCGTCAGCAGCAATTTCAAGTTGATGCTCTGAGTCGGTACCAGCGGCAGAAATAATCGCTTCTAGACGGGC
>JALQUL010000076.1 GCA_023260735.1 Limnohabitans sp.
AGTTAACAATTCATATTTGTATTGTTATTTTTGAGTAGTCGCTTTTGATTTTTTATTTAAACTTTGTTCAAGTATCAAAATTTCTTCTTTGAGTTGTCGCCACCGTATAAGCTGTTGTGGGTCGTGGCTTGCTTGCCTAATCGCTTCAGTTTGTTGAATTTTTAATTCATCAATTTGAATTCGTGCCAATAAATCATGTAGCTCTATTTCTAGTTCTGTAGGATCAGTATCAATCAATTCATTTTGCGACATTAGTTGATTTGCAAAATGACTTAAAGGGCTTTCTTTTAAGGCAATTTGTAGTGCACTCCAAGGTTGTGGTCCAAAATTATGAAACTGTGCATCCATCCAGTTAAGTAAAGCACCATGAGAACCTGCCATATGGCACAAGGTTTGATGTTCTTCCGTGCTCAGTTGACTCCACACAGCAGATTGACTCAGCAAGAGTCGGAGCAAATGATCGGCCCTACTAGCTGGAATGACTCGACCTTTTAAAGGTAATTGAATGATTTTATTTTTTTCAAATCGACCTTTTTTCCAATTGGAAGCCGATTTTTGCGTGTATTGTTGATATAGCTGTGGCTTGTTTACAGAGTCCTCAATTTGACTTGAATCCTGGGCATAATAATCAGCATTGTCATAAGAAGAGTCGGGGGGTATATTGCCATAGGGTTCGAAGGAGTCTTTTTCGGTGTGGTTTCGATGATGAGTATTTACACTAGCCCTAGGTTGATGGTGTACCTGCGATTGCATTTTGAGTTGCCATAAATCAGCTAATTGACCTTCGCTGAGTTTTATAATTTGCGCAATCTCTGCGATTAACTGACGTTTTAATACGCCATCAGGTAACTCTGCCCATAAAGGCAGTGCATTGCTGGCCATTAATGAGCGGCCTTCAGCAGAAGATAAATCGCAATTTTGACTGGCTGTATCAATTAGAAAACGACTGAGCGGAACGGATGCTTGTACTAAATTTTCAAATGCCTCAGTGCCATTTTCACGAATAAAACTATCGGGGTCGTGTTGCTCGGGTAAAAATAAAAACTTAGCACTACGAATATCAGTGGCAAAAGGCAAAGTTGCCTGCAAAGCTTTTACTGCAGCCCTCTGACCAGCACTATCGCCATCAAAACTAAAAATTACTTTGTCAGAATAGCGATAAAGTTTACGAATGTGTTCGCTAGTACAAGCGGTGCCTAAAGTGGCTACAGCATTGGCATATCCCAATTGAGCTAATGCCACTACATCCATATAACCTTCGGTCACAATAATATAATTTTTCTCTCTGATTGCTTCTCTAGCCTCGAATAGCCCATACAGTTCGCTACCCTTGTGAAATACAGCAGTTTCTGGGGAGTTTAAATATTTAGGTTTTTCATCTCCAAAAACCCGCCCCCCAAAGCCAATGGTTTCGCCTTTAATATTGCGAATTGGAAACATAACCCGATCTCTAAATCGGTCGTAACGTTTATTTTTTTGATCAGCTGAAGCTACGGCTGTGTTGAGTTGAGTAATTGTGCCTTCAATCTCTAAGGAGTGATCAATTACTAAGCCTGAATCGACCAAGCTCGTGTGACTGTAGTCGGGAAAAATATTGGCCAAAAAACGCCAGCCACTTGGTGCATAACCTAAGCCAAAACGTGCTGCAACCTTACCTGTTAAACCACGACTTTCCAAATATTGAATTGCTTTGGGAGAGGCTTTTAATTGTTGTTTATATGCAAGTGCAGCTTTGCTTAAGACCTCATTAAGACTGTGTTGTTTTTCTTTAATTTGGACAATTTTGGCAATTTCTTGGGGTGATCGATCTTCTTGTGGTACTTGCATACCGAGCTTTTGAGCAAGGTCCTGTACCGCCTCTACAAAATTCAAGCCCAAATATTCCATTAAAAAACTGATCGCATTACCGTTTTTACCACAACCAAAACAATGGTAAAACTGTTTACTAGGACTGACAGTAAAAGAAGGGGATTTTTCATTATGAAATGGACATAAGCCCATTAAATTGGCGCCTCCTTTTTTGAGTTGCACATGTTGGCCCACGACATCAACAACATCTGTTCTTGAAATGAGTTCTTGAATAAAGTCGTTAGGAATAGCCATGGATGCACAAATTACTGTCGAGTATCGTAGTTAAAGAATAAATAATGGGTAAAAAACTTATTGAATACTGAGTTTTAGTTTGGCTTTTTCCAGCCAAGTTTGTAGAGCTTTGTATATTTCGGTTTGGCTAAAAGAGCAACTTTCTTCAGAAAAAGCAGCCCCAGCTTCTAATCGATCAAGCAAACCTTGTAACACTTTTGCATACTGTTGCGGTAGTTCGGTGCATTGTAAACATAAGTCCATAGCTTGTTGGCTAAACACTGGAATGCTCACTTCACCATCGGTTAATTGAGCCAATATTTCTTCGAATAGACAAATTGAGGACTGAGCGCTTGTATATTGCAATGACATGAAAACTTTTCCCCTTACAAATATGAGATAAATGAGGCGAAGTGAAGTGGTAAGTTAAAGAATCTTCCTTATAACTACACGCTGATCATACTGGCTAGTACTGGCAAAGTTTTTTTTAAGGTTTTTTCTTGACACAATGAAAAAATAATTTGTTTTGGAGTGTTTTATGTATAAAAGTTTTACAAGTCTTGTGAAGCTAAGTTTGTTTATGGCAATTTCACAAGTGGTGCTTAATCATTTTGCACAAAGTTTATCATCAGAAACTACACAACAGCGCATTTCTTGTCAAAAAGAACCTGATAGGTATTGGAGTGAAAATAGCTGTCAACTTAGAAAAAAGCCAATTTAACTTTTTGATAGTTCAATTGGCTTTTAAAGTGAAATTAACGTGGTGCTAAACGAATAGCGCCATCAAGTCGAATGACCTCGCCATTTAACATGTCATTTTCAAATATATGCGTGGCTAATTTGGCATAATCTAAGGGTGTACCTAAACGCGATGGAAACGGCACGCTAGCAGCCAAAGAATCTTGTACTTCTTGTGGCATACCAAACATCATGGGAGTACCAAAAATACCTGGAGCAATTGTCATATTGCGAATACCGTTACGGGCTAAATCTCTGGCAATTGGTAAGGTCATGCCTACTACACCACCTTTTGAGGCACTGTAGGCAGCTTGGCCAATTTGACCGTCATAAGCTGCAACAGAAGCAGTTGAAATCATAACACCGCGTTCGCCAGTGGCTTCAGGTGTATTTTTGCACATAGCATCTGCAGCCAAACGAATCATATTAAAAGAGCCAATTAAATTAACAGTAATAGTCTTGTTAAACAAAGCAAGGCTATGTGCTCCATTTTTACCAACTGTTTTCTCAGCTGGTGCAATACCAGCACAATTAACCAAGCCCATTAATTTACCCATAGAAACCGCTTGTGTTACCACTGCTTGACCGTCAGCTTCTTGGCTCACATCACATTTCACAAAAGCTGCAACACCTTCTTGTACTGCGTTGAGTTCGGCGGCCAATGCCTGACCTTTTTCAACTTGTAAGTCAGCAATAACTACTTTGCCACCTTTGCTTACCAACATGCGAGCAGTACCCTCGCCTAAGCCAGAGGCTGCACCTGTTACGATAAAAACTTTGCCAGCGATTTCCATTTTTGAGTCCTAAAGAGATAAAAAATTAATAAAAAACTTGAAGCACAAGACTTATTAAGTCTAATTGACGTTTACGTAAACGTCAATAACTTGGGGATGATTTTTTAATCAGCATCTAAGTTGTTAAATAAAATAAAAGTGGGTTTTAAAGCTTTCAGTTGCTTGGACTAAAGCGCTACTAATACCCGCCTCAAAAGCCGAATGTCCCGCGTCTTCAATCATTTTAAAACGTGCGCTTGGCCAAGCTTGATGCAGTCGGTAAGCGGAAAAAGGAGGGCACACCACGTCATATCGACCCTGCACAATAACCGCTGGTAAATGTTCGATTTTGTGAATATTATTAATTAATTGATCATCGGTTAAAAAAGCTAAATTTTTAAAATAGTGTGCCTCTAGGCGACCTACACCAAGAGCAACGGGAATGGACTCAAAGCTGTCAGCCACTTCTGGATGAGGCAATAGATGTAAGCAACTGCCTTCATATTTGCTCCAGTTTTGAGCAGCAGGAACATACACTTCGGGGTCCTCACTAAATAGTCGTTTACTATAAGCGCTTAATAAGTCATCCCTTTCATTGAGTGGAATGTGACTAACAAATTGTTCATATTGGGCTGGATAAAACCATTTAATTTGATATAAAAACCAATTAAATTCGGCTGCTGTACATAAAAAAATACCTCTCAAAACAAAGCCTGTGCATTGTTCAGGGTGTGCTTGACCATAAGCGAGGGCTAGAGTGGAGCCCCAAGAACCACCGAATACCAGCCATTTTTCAATAGATAACATTTGTCGAATGGTCTCGATGTCTTGAATAAGAAGTTGGGTAGTATTGTTTTTGTATTCGCCCAATGGACGTGATTTACCTGCCCCTCTTTGATCAAATAGGATGATTCTGTAGGACTGTGGGTCAAAAAATTGCCTATGTTGAGGTGCTAAACCTGCCCCTGGTCCTCCATGCAAAACGAGCACGGGAATACCATTAGGATTGCCACACTCTTCCCAATAAAGAGTGTGAAGTTCATCTACAGTTAAATAACCACTTCGATAGGGCTCTATTGCTTGAAATAAGGGGCTATGAGTGTCAGTCAATGAAGAGTGACTTGAATAATGCGTGCTTGTTTTCATACTGGGAATGATTTCATTAACTAGCTAAGGAAACTAAAGCATAACTTGCTCTGCCTACTAGTGTATCTGACGAGTCAAAAAATTGGGGTGATTTTTAGGTCTAGATCAATCAATTGAGTCCCCTATTCGCTACTAGGAGTGGCGCTATAGATTTTGCATTAGGTGCAAAATAAATTAGCCTGCGTTCGTTAAATTAGAAACGCTCTATTTTTTAAGCTACGAAGAACATGAGCCTAATTGCAACACACAAAACGAATCATTTTTAATCAATAAGCAGTAGTGATGCGTTAAAAATTAGCCATTTTGGTATTCACTAAAGTACAAATTATGAATACTTTTAGAAGTATTTTAAAAATTGTGTATATACCGTATTTCGTAAAATAATACTCAATTACAAGAAAACAACATTTAGTTAAATTTTTTTATTTCAGTTAATTTATTTTTATTAATGATGTAATGTTATATTGAAATTTGATTATACTTTATTAAAAATTAATCAATTCTTAAAATGAAAAAACTATTATATTTGATAGTATATTAAATACTAAAAATTAAATATTTTATTAAGTTACTAATATATAAGTTAATTTTTGTAAAACCTTAACACATCATGAATAAAATATATAGCAGTGTCTGGAATGAATCACTTGGTGCATGGGTTGCCGTATCTGAGATTGTTAAGGGTCATCCCAAGTCACAGTCCATTGGAGTAGTAAAAGTTGCTAGGAATGCTCGATTGGTCAACTGGCCAATCGACTATTTATTTAAAGTTTCTGGTATTTTTTTGGCTTGTTTTACGTTTTTACAACCAAGCTTTTCGCAAAATTTATGTGGCGATGCCCCCTTAAACAATATTGTGGTTTGTAATGGTTCTGGCTCTCCTGGTACTAACACCTCACCGTATCCCAACATCATTTATACAGACCCTGTTTTTCTAACCATTGATGGCAGCACTACCCCCATCATCCTTAATGGTATTGTTTCTGTTTATTCTGAAGGTACATTTCCTGTTTCTATTGATTTAAAAGGTAAAGTCACTCAGGCACTTGAATATACCAGTCGCTCAGTCGCCATCGGACAATATGAAAGTTACCAAGTTCCTCACTCGATTAAAATTAGTATTGGACCAGAGGTCACTCTCAATAACAACTACCTCAGTCCTACAGGCGTTTTTTATAATGTTGCGGCAAAAGTTGATAATAACCAGATAGATATTAATTCCAATGGAAAAATTACCTCTTTAGCCAATAATCCAATTGAAGCAATTACGTCACCTATGTTTCATGCAGGTATTTTAGCTTTTGACCCAACGGGTGGTTCCAATAGTAAAATTAGCGTAGTAAACAGTGGAAATATTTTTATTACTAGCGAAGGGGGTAAAGGTGGCAAATCGGCTGGAATTTTTGCGCTTGCTGAAGGTTTAGGTAGCCCCAATGTAGTTAACCTAGAAAACTCGGGCTCTGTTACGGTTAACAACACGGCTGGTATCAGCACTTTAACGGGTTCAGGACTTTGGGCTACCAATACAAGTACAGGGGGGTTATCTGTCAATAACACTGGCCTTATTACAGGCAAAGGCGACTGGAAAAACTTATTTTATGGAATATATGCTTCTGCCTATAACGGCGATGTTGAAGTTAACACTGGAAACATTAATCTCAACACTTTAGGACCCAATCGTGGTGTTGAAGCAAAAAGCGCAAAAAAAGTGACAGTTAATGTTACGGGTAATATTTATGCATTAGGAGAAAAAACCACCAGTATTGGGGTCTTTATCGAGCCTGTCACGATTAATAATGTTGCCCTTGGTTCCTACGAAATAAATGTATCGGCTGGCAAAACCATTCTCTCCAACGGAATGAGCATTGGCGTGAACTCTCCAAACGGTGGAGTTATTCACTTAGCAAGTAATTCCAAAATTGATAATTACGATCATAGCCCTGAAAACTATGCTATTTATACATCGGTTGGTAAAGATATTATTAACAGCCAGGCCTTAATTACGGGCATTGTGGACACCAATGCTGGTGACGATAAAATAAATTTTTCTGCAGGTGCTTTAAACGGTAGTGTTTCAATGGGGGCTGGTGACGATCAGTTACTTATATCTGGTTCATTTAACTCTAGTAATGTTAGCTTATTCGATGGCCAAACAGGTGACGATACCTTAGAGTTCAGAGGTGTATCTGCCAATTTTTATGGCTCTAGAATTACAAATTGGGAGTCAATTAAATTAACCAATAATGCTACCTTAACATTCTCTGGCGGGGAGTTAACACTTGACACCTCATCATTTTCAGATGGAATAGAAAGGGGTTTGTTAATTGACTCATCTAGTACAGTTAATATTTCCAATAGTTTTGCTTTGAACTCGCCAGTAAATAATGCGGGCACTATTAATTTGAGAAGTAAAACAATAGGCAAAACTTTTACTATTAATGGTAATTACACCGGTTCAAACGGAGTTCTATTGCTGAATGCAAAGCTAAATGGTGATGAAAATAGCATTACCGACAAACTAGTGGTGAACGGCAATACTGCAGGCTCAACAGTTGTTAACGTGAACAATATTTTAGGTAAGGGTGGGAAAACCACAAATGGGGTCCAGATTATTGAAGTATCTGGTCATTCAAATGGTGTTTTTTCCCTTAATGAGCCGGTTCAAGCGGGTAGCTGGGAATATATTCTAAACAAAAAAGGCAATAATTGGTTTCTAGAAAGTAGTTATTATCCAGAGGGTGAAAAAAAGGATTTTTCTTTTGGTAAACCATTTAATGATAGTTCAGATCAGCAAGAGTCCACATCTTCTAGTACGGGCTCCCCTAGTTCTAAGAACGGGCAGACTCCCAGAATTTATCGACCTGGTGTTTCTGCTTATGTAGTAGCGCAAAATTTAAATAATGAAATTTTAAGTTTAAGTGCTGGTACACTTCAGAGCAGACTGGGTGAGCAATACAACTCTCAGGTAGCTGCTTGTTTACCAGGCTCCGAAAACGATTCTGCATTATTTGCAAAAAACTTGGCGTGGGGTCGTTATTCTATTTCATCCCTCAAATTATCGGGTCTCAATCAGTTTGAACTCGAATCTGATATTTCTTTGCTGCAGTTAGGCACTGATTTGTCGCGTGCAATTAATCCTCAAGATTTAAGTCGACGTCAAGTGGGAGTATTTGTGAATTTAGGTGCATCAGAATCAGACGTTGGTAATAGAGCCCGAGAGTTAGCTAAATTAGCAGTTATTACAGGTGAAATAAACAGCCGTCAAATTGGTATTGGCTCGTATTTAACGCATTACACTAAAAATGGTGAGTATATTAATTGGGTCGGACAAGTCAACCAAAATAGCTCTGACTACACCGACATTTATCAAGGACGTTCTCAACAAAAATCCTATTCTGTTGGAACCTCTCTCGATTGGGGAAAACCTCAAAAATTGGGTCAATCTAAATGGTTATTCGAGCCGCAGGCTCAAGCTCAGTATCATTTTACTTCTCACTCGGGATTTAAAGATTCTGTTTCAAACATAGAAGCTTATTTTTCTCATAGTGCAAAAATTAGACTAGGGGGTAGATTAACCTGGAACTCCACACCAGAATTACCCACATCAGAAAAAGACAGTATTCAACAAAATACCTTTTACACCACTGTTTCTGTCGCCAAAGAAATTTTAAGCAATTCGTCAGTCAATATTGGTGGCACTAAGGTACTTGACGAATTATCTGACAGTCCTTGGTTAGAAGTGGGCCTTGGAGGTCAAATTCCAATATTTGAAAACGCCTATATTTTTGGACAAATTCAAGCACAAAAGAACCTAGGTGGTTCCAAGCGTTCAGCTTTATCTAGCCACTTTGGTTTCCGGTATAACTGGTAATTTTTCAAGCTTATTACCTAACACTAAGCCACTTGCTATCAACTTAAAAAAGTTGTTTTAGGTGTGTAATTAAAAGCTATATCGACTAGGTAAAGTTAATCAAAATAAGTATATCTTCAAGTATTATTCAGGTTTATTATGATGAGCTAGAAGTTCAAAAACTGAACTGATGCAATCATATCAACTACGTAATATCATAATGGTTATTGGTTGATAAATCTAATGTGCTCACTCTTTTCCATTTAAAGTAGGTATATCTTGAGTTCTCTACATCACTGTGTTCTTTCGCTAGTTTCGCAAATTCGGTATTTATTTTTATTGAGTGTTTGGCTTTTATTGGCTGGTTGTGCTACTACTGCAACTAATACGACCATCAGCAAAGCGGTTAAGCCAAAAATTGGTTTAGCATTGGGGGGCGGTGCAGCACGCGGTTTTGCTCATGTCGGGGTAATTCAGGTGTTAGAAGAGGCAGGTATTAAACCCGATTTAGTGGTGGGTACTTCGGCAGGGAGTGTAGTAGCTGCTTTGTACGCCAGTGGTAAAACAGGACCACAACTTTTACATGTAGCACAAACCATGGAAGAGTCGGCTTTTACTGACTGGATGTTACCAGGTTTTAATCGAGGTGTGATTAAAGGTGAGGCTTTAGCCAAGTACATTAATGCTCAAGTAGGCGGTTTACCCATTGAAAAAATGAATATACCTTTGGGAGTGGTGGCGACCGATTTGCACTCTGGAGAGCCTATACTTTTTAGAAGAGGCGATACTGGAACTGCAGTACGCGCTTCAAGTGCAGTTCCAGCTGTTTTTCAACCCGTTACTATTGGCGGTCATGAATATGTAGATGGAGGCTTAGTATCACCAGTGCCGGTTCGTTTTGCCAAGGCTATGGGCGCTGATTTTGTAATAGCGGTTGATATCTCCAGTGACCCAGTAGGAAACTCTGCCAACTCAAGTACACAAATTTTGTTACAAACCTTTGCCATTATGGGCAAAAGCATTAATAGTTTTGAAATGAAAACAGCAGATATTCCAGTGAGGCCGATATTGCCAGGTGTAGGAAGTGCAGACTTTGCTTCTAGGGCTAAATCAATTCAAGCGGGTAGGGCGGCTATGCTAGCGGCCTTGCCGCAATTAAAAGCAAAATTGGCCAACTAGCTTCATTTCAAAAGATTAAAAACGTTTTTATTGTTGACTAGTTTTTAGTAACTCAACAAAGTCTGCATTACGTTGTTGAGTTATCCTTTCTTGGCAGCTAGAAAAAACTAATCCTGCTAAAGAGCCACCTTTAAACTCATCGGATTCATATTCACACTGAGCATCTTTGTACTTCAGCCAAAGTTGTTGGGTTCGTTTGAGACTATTTTTTCGGTCAGGCTCAAGAGTAGCCATTAATTCTTTATACAGTTTATTAAGTTGAGCATCAGCCTTTTTAAAGTCTAAATGAGCACATTCATTCATGTCAATTTGAGTTTGTGCGTTCTTGCAATCTAGCGCAGCAAAAGAAAGTGTTGATGCGAAGAATAAGATGCATCCTATAATAGAAAGCTTGGTTATTTTCATAAAAAATCAAAAAAATTAGAAATACCCCACTACGCCTTAATAAATCTATTCAAATGAGCAAGCCATCAAATATTTATATAGTAGCAATTGTGTCGCTAGGGCCCAAACAATCAGCTTAGGCCTACTCAAAGTTTAGCCTAATTGTCTCTTCACTTTCTTATTCCACTCTTTAGAATAAATTAATTTGTCGCTCTCATAAGCCTCAAGCCTCCCAGTAATATGCCAATGGGTTTTGGTGGCTGTCATTTTCGAAAAAGTTTCGGTTCTAACACGCCAGTCACCTCTGGCATTTTCTTCGGTCCAATGGCATTCTTGCATCGCGGACAAGGGGTCATTAGGCATAATCGAATATTTTTCACGTCCACAGCTAGCGTATTCAAGACCGTGTTCATCAATTACATAGCGACCAAAGTTGTCGTTGATTTTTAAAACTGTTTCACCTGTCGCTTGGTTAATTTCTACCGTTCTGCTGTTGCTTGGTTTTTCAAGTTCGGTTAATTTAACTGGTTTAGCCGACTGTGCTGGCGCAAATTCAGGCGCTACTTCATTTTTTTCTTGTAACCTAATAGGTAAATCTATGCTACTTTTTGCTAAGGCAATTTTTAAAGTAGCAGCTTCTGGGCTTGGCCAAATTAACGGCCAATAAGCAGTCGAAATAGAGACTCTTAATTGACAGCCAGCAGGTATTGCAACAGCGGTATCGTCTAGGGCAATTCTCACTTTATAGGTTTTGCCGGGCTCTAAGGCTTGTGGGTTTTCATGACTATTTTGGTGACATAAATT
>JALQUL010000133.1 GCA_023260735.1 Limnohabitans sp.
ATTTCAGCGCTTGGCTCGGTGAATGGGAAGAAACTAGGTCTAAAGCGTAAAATCAGATCATTAGATTCGAAAAACGTGCGGCAAAAATCGGTAAATACCACTTTTAAATCTTTAAAGCTCACATTCTCGCCAACCCATAAACCTTCACACTGATGGAACATAGGAGAGTGAGTAGCATCACTATCGACACGATAAGTGCGACCGGGCACAATCACGCGAATTTCTGGCATGGGCAAACCTTGATCTAAGGCTGCACGGTGTTTTTTGACATGCTGAACTGCATAACGCACCTGAACCGGACTAGTGTGGGTACGTAATAAATTAGGGGCATTAGGTGTACCACCTTCTACATAGAAAGTGTCATGCATTGACCTTGCAGGATGATCTTCTGGGGTATTTAACGCAGTAAAATTAAACCAATCGCTCTCGATTTCGGGGCCTTCTGCCACATCAAAACCCATAGAACCAAAAATACCTTCTATTCGCTCTAGCGTAATAGAAACTGGATGCAAGCCACCAGTACCACGCTGGCGACCTGGCAAGGTGACATCTAGCGCTTGGGCCAATAATTGCACTTGCAATTGAGCATCGGCTAAGGCTTGACGACGTGCAGTTAAAGAGGCTTCTACCGCCTGTTTAGCCACATTAATAGCTGCTCCCTTGGTTTTTTTCTCTTCAACCGTTAACTTGGCCAAACCTTTCATCAGCTCGGTGAGTTGACCCGATTTGCCTAGATAAATGGCTTTCGCATCTTCTAGCTCGGCGGGAGTTTGGGCTGCATTAAAAGCCATTTGGGCTGATTGAACTAAGGTATTTAAGTCGTTCATGAATATGTCGTTTAACAAACAAAAAAGGCCGAGGCTGTTAAGCCTCAGCCCCTATGGTGCTTAGTTAGTGATTAAGCAGCTGCTTTGCCACAAACCAATTTGATTTCAGCCAATTTTGGTTTGACTTGATCAACAATGCCCTGGAAGGCTGCCATGTCGTGAATAGCGATGTCAGACAAAACCTTACGGTCGATCTGGATACCAGCTAAACGCAAACCATTGGCGAATTGGCTATAAGTTAAACCACATTGACGTGCTGCCGCATTGATACGGGCAATCCATAACTGACGGAATACACGTTTACGTGTACGACGGTCACGGTATGCGTATTGGCCTGCTTTCATGACCGCTTCTTTAGCGACCCTGTAAACATTACCACGGCGACCACGGAAACCCTTAGCAAGGGCTAGTACTTTTTTGTGACGGGCTCTTGCCGTCACACCACGTTTTACGCGAGGCATATTGTTGCTCCTAGTTCGTCGTTAAATCAAATACCTTGGCCAGGCAACATTTGTGCCATGTGACCCATATTGGTCTCATGGACAGTCACTGCCCCACGCAAATGGCGTTTGTTTTTGGTAGTTTTCTTAGTCAAAATATGACGCTTGAAAGCTTGACCGCGTTTAACGGTACCACCTGGACGAACGCGAAAACGCTTTTTAGCGCTGCTTTTAGTCTTCATTTTGGGCATTTAGATGCTCCTGTTACATTGTGCTCGTGAGGCGCTGAAGAACCAACCCCAGACTTGTTGGCCCCGAGCCACTTGTGCAGCAATAATGTTATTATTGCCGGGGCGCTAATAAAAGCACCCTATTAAAAAACAGATAAAACCTATGATGGTTTTATCTGCTCAATAATTAGTTAATTAATTACAGACTGCTATTATACAGTGGATTCTGAAGGGTTCACGTTACCAGAACCAGATGGTACAGCATTGTTTTGACTCGCATTACCAGAATTAGCTGCTTTGGGGGCAGGTTTTTTACGGTTTGGCGCAATCATCATGACCATTTGTTTCCCCTCTAATTTAGGGAATTGTTCTACGATAATGGAATCAGATAACTCATCACGGATACGTTGCAATAAAGCAAGTCCAATTTCCTGATGAGTGATTTCACGTCCACGGAAACGCAAAGTAACTTTACATTTATCGCCATCTTCTAAAAAGCGACGAATATTACGCATTTTGATGTTGTAGTCACCATCATCAGTACCAGGACGGAATTTGATTTCCTTAATTTCAATTACTGTCTGTTTAGCCTTGGCTTCAGCAGCTTTCTTTTGCTCTTGATACTTAAATTTGCCATAGTCCATAAGACGACAAACTGGTGGGTTGGCTGTTGGAACAATTTCCACCAAATCCACATCATAGTCTCCGGCCAAACGAAGGGCCTCGGAAACAGTCATAATACCTAAAGGCTCGTTATCTGGGCCAGATAAACGCACTTCAGGCGCCATAATTTCACGATTTAAACGATGTTTACGTTCTTCACGTTGACGACGGTCTCGAAATTCAGTAGCGATGGCTAAAACCCCTTAAAATCTGAAAGAAACAAAATTGAAGTAAAGGCTGAATTTGATTGCAGCCTTGGTTCGAATTTTGGCTTATTTTTTGTTTTCGATGTCAGAGTGAATTAACTCTTCGAAAGCTTGTAAACTCATAACACCTAGGTCACGATTTCCGCGAGCGCGAACTGCAACCGATTCAGCATCTCGCTCTTTGTCGCCAACCACTAAAATATAGGGGGGCTTTTGTAACGAGTGCTCTCTTATTTTAAACGTAATTTTCTCGTTGCGTAAGTCTAATTCGGCCCTAATGCCTAATTTTTTAAGCTTTTTAACCACAGATTGAGCATATTCGGCTTGAGAATCGGTAATATTCAATACAAACACTTGAACTGGGGCTAACCAAACAGGCAAAGCACCTGCATGTTCTTCTAACAAAATACCAATAAAGCGCTCTAAACTACCCACAATGGCTCTATGTAACATAACCGGTCGATGGCGAGCACCGTCTTCACCTACATAACTGGCATCTAGGCGTTCAGGCATAGAAAAATCAACCTGCATGGTGCCACATTGCCATTGACGACCAATAGCATCTTTTAAGGTGTATTCAATTTTAGGACCATAAAAAGCGCCATCACCAGGAGCAATTTCAAACTCACAGCCAGAAGCGCGCAAACTTTCCATTAAAGCATGCTCGGCTTTGTCCCAGACTTCATCTGAACCAATACGAGCTGCAGGTCGGGTTGCTACTTTGTAAATAATATTTTTGAAACCAAAATCTGCATAGACTTTTTGCAACAAATTAGTGTAATAAGAGCATTCGGTCAAAATTTGGTCTTCTGTACAGAAAATATGGCCATCGTCTTGGGTAAAACCACGCACCCGCATAATACCATGCAAACCACCTGATGGCTCGTTACGGTGACATTGCCCAAACTCACCGTAACGCAAAGGTAAATCACGATAGCTTTTTATGCCCTGCTTAAAAATCAAGATATGCCCAGGACAGTTCATGGGTTTTAAAGCATAGTCACGCTTTTCGGATTCGGTAGTGAACATGTTGTCACGGTATTTATCCCAGTGACCTGTTTTTTCCCAAAGCGTTTTATCAATAACCTGTGGGCCTTTTACTTCCTGGTAGTCGTTATCACGATACACCTGACGCATATATTGTTCTACACATTGCCACACCGTCCAGCCTTTTGGATGCCAAAAAACCAAACCAGGAGCATGCTCGTCGATGTGAAATAAATCAAGTTCGCGACCTAAACGACGGTGATCGCGTTTTTCTGCTTCTTCAAGCATGGTTAAATGCTGCTGCAAATCATCCTTGCTCGCCCACGCCGTACCATAAATTCTTTGTAACATTTCATTATTGTGATCGCCACGCCAATAAGCGCCAGCCACCTTCATTAATTTAAAATGCTTTAATTTGCCAGTACTTGG
>JALQUL010000273.1 GCA_023260735.1 Limnohabitans sp.
GCATCAATTGCCAATACACGAATCGCATTGGCCATTTGCTTGGCTAATTGTGGATTTGGGTTATGTTTCATTATTAGTCTCGGTTAAATTTTAAGATTGAGCCAAAGCGCGTTTACGACGCTCCATCATGCGCCAGACAAAAGGAGTAAAAATTAATTGCATTGCAATTTCCATTTTGCCGCCTGGTACCACAATAGTGTTAGCGCGAGACATAAAACTATCGTGAATCATATTTAATAAATATTGGAAATCTATACCTTTAGGATTGGCAAATCGAATCACGACCAAGCTCTCATCTGCTGTTGGAATATCTCTTGAAATAAACGGGTTAGAGGTATCTACCATTGGTACGCGCTGAAAATTAACATGGGTATGGGCAAATTGCGGAACGATGTAATTCACATAGTCTGGCATACGGCGTAAAATAGTATCAGTTACCGCCTCTGTGCTGTAACCACGTTGATTTTTATCGCGCCATAATTTTTGAATCCACTCTAAATTAATGACTGGCACTACGCCGACTCTTAAATCTGGGTACTGTGCAATATTGTTCTCAGGTGTTACTACTGCACCATGAAGACCTTCATAAAACAGCATGTCAGTGTCAGATGGTAAATCTTCCCACGGTGTAAAAGTGCCTGGCTCTTGTTGATAAGGTGCGGCTTCTTCTGCATTATGTAAATATTTTCTTGATCGGCCCTGACCCGTTTCACCATAGGTTTTAAATAGATTTTCAATCTCGCCAAATAAATTATTATCTGAACCAAAATGGCTAAAGTTTTTATTGCCTAGTGTTTCGGCTTCGGCTAATTTTTTTTTCATTTCTTGGCGATCATAGCGATGAAAACTGTCGCCTTCAATAATGCCGGCTTTTACACCTTCACGGCGGAAAATATTGGTAAAAGTACGAGTTACGGTAGATGTACCTGCACCAGAGGAACCGGTAATTGCAATAATTGGATGGCGTTCTGACATATAGTCTCCTTAGTTTTTAATTTTAAAATTTAGTCGCGAAACAGGCTACGTTTGGCAAAGAGTGGGTTGTCATCTTCAATTGGAGCTGCTGGCTCGGTATGATATTTTTCGATGCGTTCTACTTCTTCTTTAGAACCAAATACCAGTCCAATTCTTTGGTGCAAACTTGTGGGCTGAACATTTAACATCGGTACACGTCCGGTACTGGCCCTACCACCGGCTTGTTCCATAATAAAACCGATTGGATTAGCTTCATATAACAAACGTAAGCGACCTGGTTTGCTAGGGTCTTTTGTATCTCGTGGATACATAAAAACACCACCACGCATTAAAATGCGATGCGCCTCAGCCACCATTGAAGCAATCCAGCGCATATTAAAATCTTTTCCTCTAGGACCAGTTTTACCAGCTAAACATTCATCTACATAGCGTTTGACGGGAGCCTCCCAGAATCGACTGTTAGATGCATTAATAGCAAACTCTTGCGTTTGAGCGGGTACTTTAAGTTGTGGATGAGTCAGCATAAACTCACCTAATGTGGGGTCTAAAGTAAAACCGTTTACACCATTACCTACACTTAAAATTAACATAGTGGTAGGACCGTATAAAGCATAGCCCGCTGCTACTTGTTGTGAGCCAGCTTGTAAAAAATCTTTTTCTGTGACTTCTTCTTTATCGGTGCTGCTTCTTAGTACACTAAAAATACTTCCCACAGAAACATTCACATCAATATTAGATGAGCCATCGAGTGGATCAAACACTAATAAATATTTCCCCCTTGGAAATTGCTTTGGAATTTGATAGGGGTCATCCATTTCTTCAGATGCCATACCAGCTAAATTTCCTGCCCATTCATTCATACGAATGAACAATTGATTGCTTAATACGTCTAATTTTTTTTGTGTTTCACCTTGTACATTAATGCTATCCCCCTCGTCTGCGGCATGGTTACCATACATACCACCCAACTCACCAAAGGCGACTGCTTTTGCAATGGCTTTACAGGCTAATGCAACATCTAAAATGAGGGCATTAAAATCGCCACTTGCGCTTGGGAAACGGCGACGCTCTTCAATTAAAAATTGAGTTAAAGTGGTGCGTTGTTGAATTGTCATAGGTACTCTCTTTTAAGTTTTCAATTATTTATTTTTTTGCCGCATCACGTAGGCTTTGAATCACTGTTCGGTAGCCGCCATCTGGGTCTGGTGAGCTAAACACAGCACTGCCCGCAACACAGGTATCTGCACCTGCAGCCACTATGCTGGCCATGTTGTCGGCTTTTACGCCACCATCTACTTCCAGCCAAATTTCTTGGCCAGTAGCAGCATAGTGCGCATCAATTAAGGCTCTGGTTTGACGTAGTTTATTCAGCGTACTGTTGATGAATTTTTGACCACCAAACCCGGGGTTGACACTCATTAATAAAATCATGTCTAACTTATCCATAACATGACTTAAATGTTCAATAGAGGTAGCTGGATTAAGCACCACTCCTGCTTTACAACCATACTCACGAATCATGCTTAAAGTTCTATCGACATGACGGCTTGCTTCAGGGTGAAAGGTAATAATATTGGCACCCGCCTTTGCAAACATTGGAATCAGTGCATCAACTGGCTCCACCATTAAATGCACATCAATTGGAATTTGTACATGGGGTCGAATTGCTTCACAAACCAAGGGACCAATAGTTAAGTTGGGCACATAGTGGTTGTCCATTACGTCAAAATGAACGAGGTCTGCACCAGCTGCCTCAATGGCTCTTACTTCCTGACCTAATTTTGCAAAGTCAGCAGACAAAATAGAAGGGGCGATTCTTAAAGTGGATGTCATGATTATTTTCTTGCCTGCATAGCTGTTTGATGAATGGCTTGTAACTGTTGAACGTCCACGCCTCTTAAACTGGGTATTACTTTGGTGGCCAATTGAAAGTTATGATCTTGAGTAAATGAGTTGGGTGTCACAATTGTGGCCAATTTTGCGCTGTGCGCTGCTCGCAAACCATTTTCAGAATCTTCAAAAGCTAAGCAAGCATCGGCGCTAAGACCTAGACGCTCTAAGGTTTGCCTATAGACTTGTGGGTTTGGTTTTTTAAGCGGGGCAGTAGAAGCGTCTTCAATGATTCTGAAATATTGCATCCAGTCAGGGCCAATCGCTTTTCTTAATAATGCTGCAATATTGACTGGCGAAGTAGTGGTGGCAATAGCCAATTGCAAGCCACTGTTATAAGCCTCTTGAATAAGCGCTAAAACACCTTCTCGCATTTGTACAGCACCATCTTGAACTGATTGTTCATAAGCAGCTGTTTTGAGTAAATGCAAACGTTCTATGGTGTCTTGTATCGCATTGCCAGTTAAAGCCTTTATATCTGGTGAAACTTGTTTCCAATAGTGCAACAGACGTTCTTTACCGCCTGAAATGGACAATAGCTCGGTGTACTGCGCAATTGTCCAATGCCAATCCAGACCCATTTCTTTAAAGGCATAGTTAAAGGCAGCCAAATGAGCCATTTCAGTATCTGCCAGTGTTCCATCTACATCAAAAATGAATGCTTTTAGCATTTGTTATCTCCATAAAACGAGAGTCGATAACAGAATGTAAAAAGATTTATGAATAAGGTAAATTCATTTTTCATTAGGTTCATATTAAGATAAAGCTTAACCAATAGAAACCCTTACTTATTTATGCCTATATAACCATATAATTGCGTGCTTATTTAATGATTTTCAAAAGAATGCCAACATTTCAATGCCCACTACTAGCCAAATTTACTATTAGCTTTTTAATGGGGGTGGCAACTTTTGCCCACGCCGATTCAAAAAAAATTGCAATTGATGAAATGTCGGCCTATTTAGATTTTGTTGAGTACAGTGGAGCCACTATTTTTGCTCAACAAATCCCTAAGACTGAATATTCTAAAATGTTCATTATTGATGCACGTGATGCAGCACAATATGCCAAAGATAAAATTCCGGGTGCCGTCAATATAGAGTGGCGACAAGTCTTAGCCAAAAGCAGCCAAATTCCTAAAAACCAACCAGTCTTAATTTATTGCAATACCGGTTCTTTATCTGCCCAAGCCGGTTTTGCATTAAGGGTAGCAGGTTGGGATAATTTACGAATTTTACAAGGTGGCTTTGAAGAATGGAAAGCCAAGGGTGGCCTAGACGCCCACACTATTGCAGCAGGCGCCTCGGCTCAACATTAAATAAAAAAACTTTAATCAGTTGCACGCATATTTTTAGTTTTGATCGTTGCTCATACTCAAGGCCTACTTGTTTGAAGCGATTATTAATGTGCTTTTCCAGTCAGTGCAATAAACAATTTTGCCAAACTGTCGGGTAGTTTCTCTAAATGATCGACTATGGTGTATCTTGCACCATAAATATCTTTAACGGTTTGATCAGAAAAAGCATCCAAGTTAATACACCAAGTGTAAATTCCTTGAGCTTGCAGCTCTTGTACCGCTTTACGAGCATCTTGCACCAACCATTTAGGATCAGCACAATCGACATCAGAGGGTTGACCATCGGTAATGACTAACATGAGTTTGCGAGCACTTTGACGACTGCCTAAATAATGAGCTGCATGACGCAAAGCCGCCCCCATTCTGGTTGAATAACTCGCTTGCATTGATGATAACCTTGACTTAGCCTCATCTGCCCAAGGTTGAGAAAAACCTTTTATATGTAAATACCTCACTTCATGACGAGTATTAGAATGAAAGCCTGCGATTGCAAAATTGTCTTTCATTTCATGCATGACCCAAGCCAATAAGGCTACCGCCTCTTGGCTTAATTCAAGCACGGTTTTATCTTGACCTTTTATTTTTTGAGATAAAGAAGTCGAAAGGTCTAATAACACCTGCACACTAATATCTCTATCATTGGTTTGATGATGCTGATGAATCAGTGGGTGGGGTGTTTGCCCATTTTTAAAATCAATCCACGCACTTAAAGCCACATCCAAATCTAACTCATTGCCTTGTTCTTGATAACGCAATCGTTGTCTATTTTGTGGTTTTAAACCATCCATTATTTTTTTGAGTTTTTTAGCAACTGTATTGTGACGCGCTAATAATTCATCCGTTTTTGCAGCATTCCCTAAAGGCTGTGCATGCTCATAAACACTGACCCAATCGGGCCGGTAACACTGACTTATATAATCCCATTCAGGATAGTGCCTTGGTGGCAAACTTGTCTCATTGGTTGGGGATTGTTTGGATTGCGTTTTATCAAAACTTTCCTCTTCATCGCCTTCTTCAATAAAGCGCCACAAATGCCTATTATCATCGCGCCAATCTAATTCGGTAGTCGCAAAATAAACATCAGAAAACTGATCGCTTGGTAGCCGAGTATGAGCCACAAATAATAATGCCATCTGAGCCATTTTTTCGGTGCTACTCGTGCCCGTAGTATTTAGTTCTTGTAAAAATAAGTCTCGGTAGCGCTCTAAAACAGGATGATCGAGCACATAACTAGCATCTAATACACTACGTGACCATCTTGCGAGTCGGTGTCGTAAACATGCTTGCTTTAACTCATCACATTCGCTGGCTAAGGGTATAGGGTGCAATCTTAATAAGCTAGTCCTTAAACCTGGAAATCGAGCCAACAATAGGCTATCAATTCTTGCATCTTCAAACCATTCTACGGCTAAGCGTTGTGCAGGACTCCAGTTATCGGCAATACAAGATTGTGACCACTGAATATGACCGGCAATATGGGCTTGCATTAATTGATATCGCTGCAAGGCTGAAACACCTAAGTGGGCTTCTAACAGGTCTGGTAAACCTATGGTTTGATTTTGCAAACATGGTTGAAGCGCAATCGAACTATCGGTGTGAATTAAGGGCACTCGGTAATAGGCTAATTGCCACATAGCGCGCATGGTGCAATCGAGGGTACGCTCGGCATTGTTTAATAACAAACCTTTGCGCTCGCCCTGTAGAACCGCTTTGCTATCTAGTGTCAACAAATTAAAATAGGCAATTTGCTGATCGGGATGATGGGCATATGCACGGGCCCCATAACTCATCCATTTTTCAAAACCTAATAAAGATAAATTTTTAAGCACATAAGCGGCTTGTTTTAACAAGGTTAATAATGCAGGGCTAGCTAAGGTTTTTTGCCGACCATGAATTGAACCTGTGGTTTGGTCCATAAACTGACCAATTAAAGACAAATAATGCCTTACGTTTTGTGCAGTCAGCAATCGTTTACTCACTGGCAATAAGGACTCAATTAGCGGGGCAATGGCATTGCTATTGGGCGAAAGCTGCATACGCTTAATTAGCAACATGAGCTCTGGGGTAATATCGGCTTCTAGTGGTTGATTAATTTCTGGCCAAGTTTCTAGCCAAGCCAAAACAGGTGCAGCGCCACGACCAAGCTTGCCTAAAACACGAGCTGACTCGATGTAACTGAATAATTGTTCTTGATTAAGCAGAGCTAAAGCTTGTTCGATGCAATCTTGAAAGACCGCTTCAACACCAGGTAAACGGCAATCTAATAATTGCCATAACTCCTGAGTTTGAGGCTTAAGGAAAGACGGAGTCGATTGCATGATGAAGGCTTTCTCTAACATCCTGGTCATCGGTGATGGGCCTGACCATTGCCATTTTACAAGCCTCTTTAGCACTTACTCCATTTTGAATAAGTGTAGCTGCGTACACCAACAATCGGGTTGAGACACCCTCGGTTAAACCATGCCCTTTTAAATTTCTTGCCATGGCTGCAATTTGCACCAATTGGCTGGCATAACTATCGTCTATTCCTGTTTCATGCTTTAAGATTTGTGCCTCTAATGAGGCATTCGGATAATCAAAATCAAAGGCAACAAATCGTTGTTTTGTAGATTGCTTTAAATCCTTCATTAAACTCTGATAGCCAGGGTTATAAGATATTACCAACTGAAAATCGGGGTGGGCTTGTACGATTTCGTTTTTCTTATCAATTGGTAAAGTCCGCCTATGGTCAGTGAGTGCGTGTATTACAACAGTGGTATCTTGCCTTGCTTCTACCACCTCATCTAAATAACAAATAGCTCCGATTCTGGCTGCCTGGGTTAGTGGCCCGTCCACCCATTGAGTGCCCTTGCTGTCTAATAAATAACGCCCCACCAAATCGGAAGCTGTCATGTCTTCGTTACAGGCAACCGTTATAAGCGGTTTACCAAGACTCCATGCCATATGTTCAATAAATCTAGACTTACCACAGCCAGTCGGCCCCTTTACCATGACCGGCAAACGTGCGGCATAAGCCGCCTTGTAAAGCGCTAACTCTTGTCCTTGCGGATGATAGAGAGGTTCTTTTTGAATAACAAATGAAGGGGCCATGCGATCTCCAAAACTGGGCTGTGGTGGTCTTGATTTTTTTATTGGTGCTTGGTTAACTTATCACGCCAACCAGGGAACAACTTATCAGCGTCTGACGGGAATGACTCGAAGGCACGAGCAAACTCTTTGTGTTCTTTAGCAAACTCGATTGGGTCTGCACCTGATTTCCAGCACTCATACGATTGACGCAATGAAATAGCGCCAGCAGCCGGAGAGTCGATATGACCGTATGCACCACCACCAGCGGTGTTAATCACATTACCATGACCTAAGTTTTGGAAGAAACCAGGTAAACGTAAGGCATTCATACCACCCGAAATAATTGGAGTAGTTGGTTTCATGCCATGCCATTTTTGGAAATATACTGGACCTTGACACTCGTCGCGCTCTATCATGTAGGCAATCATACGATCGTCTCCTTCGCCTTCCATTTTGCCAAAGCCCATGGTTCCTACGTGAATACCTGAAGCTCCTTGTAGGCGACTCATTTTAGCCAATACAAATGCGGTGTAGCCTCGTTTAGCGCTTGGGCTAGTAACCGCACCATGACCCGCACGGTGGTAGTGCAAGTATTGATTGGGATACTGGCGGCGAGCCGTTGTTACCATACCAGGGACACCCACATAACCATCGACTAAGAAAGCTAATTTATCGGCATCTGGACCAAAAACTTCAAGTCCAAAATCGGCACGGGCACACATTTCGTAATGGTCATCGGCGGTAATATTCATAGAAAATATTTTGGCCTGACCGGTTTCGTCTTGAGCACGTTTCATCGCGTCATAAACTAATGGCAAGGTTTTTTTAATGGGTGCAAAAACTTGGTTACCTTGTGGTTCATCGTTTTTAATAAAATCACCACCCAACCAAAATTGGTAAGCAGCTTGGGCAAATGGCTCGGGACGTAAACCTAACTTTGGTTTAATAATGGTGCCGGCAATATAACCACCGTCTTTAATAGGACGGCCCAAAATGCGCCATAAGTCAGAAATATCTTTGCTAGGACCATCAAACATTTGAAGCACACGGTCTGGCATAAAGAAGTCAATCATTTTGGCATGCTCTATATCGCCCATACCTTGGTTATTACCAATGGCTAGGGTTAAAAAAGAAACCAACATAAATCGACCATCAATCACATTGCGGTCAAACAAATCGACTGGATAGGCAATACGCATATCTTCGGTGGCTTCATCAATGTGATACACCAAGGCATCTAAGCCTTTGGTAAAGTCATCAGTGGTGCTCACTTCTACATTGGTACCAGTAGAAGATTCTGCTGCAAAGTGGGCTGCTGCCTCCAAATAACCATGACCCGATTTGGGTTTCATTTTGTAGGCCACCAAAATATGTTTTCCACCGCTAATAAGCTCGGCTTCTTTTAAGCTTAGGTCGGCATAACGTGCTGATTGATCCATATGTTCTCCTTGTTTGAGTGAAATTTAGCGATAGGTGAACTGTAAAAATCCTTTAGAATAAAGTAAATTCATATTTATTCCATGTTAAGTTAAGGAAATGCTTAATGAAGAACGCAACCTTCCGCCAATTAAGGGTTTTTAATGAGGTGGCCAAGCACTTAAGTTTTATAAGGGCCGCTGAAAACCTGCATTTAACGCCGCCTGCAATTACTATGCAAATTAAAGAGCTTGAGGGGCATATTGGTTTACCCTTGTTTGATAGAAGCGGTAAAAAAATTAGCCTTACTACTGGGGGCGAATATATGTTGGTATTTGCCAGAAAAATTTTGGCCACCATTAAAGACGCAGAAGATGCGGCAGCCCGCTTAAAAAGAGCCGAGACAGGTGTGCTAACTATTGGCATGGTAGGTACTGCCAAATACTTTATGATGAATTTATTGGCTCAATTTAGAGAAAACCATACAGGAGTAGAAATTCAGCTAGCCACTGGTAATCGGGAACAACTGGTAAAAATGCTGCAAGACAATGAAGTAGATATTGCCATTATGGGCAGGCCACCCAAAGAACTACAAACCCGCGCAGAACCCTTTGCAGCCCATCCACACGTGTTTATAGCCTCTACCGCCCATACCCTAGCTAGAAGAGGCCATTTAAGCGTAGAAGAGCTAAAAAATTATGATTTTATTGTGCGAGAAAAAGGCTCGGGTAC
>JALQUL010000278.1 GCA_023260735.1 Limnohabitans sp.
GTGGTAAAGGCCGTATTACCGAGCTAGACATTCAAGCCTTTACTAAAGCAGTAATGGCAGGAACCGTGCAAACTGCGGCCCAATCAGCCAAGCAAAAACCGGCAACAGGAAGCAGTGCAGATGGTACAGCATTAGGTTTAATTCCTTGGCCAAAAGTTGACTTCACCAAATTTGGTCCCGTAGAGCGTAAAGATTTACCACGTATTAAGAAAATTAGCGGTGCTAATTTACATCGTAACTGGGTCATGATTCCTCATGTAACCAATCATGATGATGCCGATATTACTGACCTTGAAGCATTCCGTGTCGCCACCAACAAAGAAAACGAAAAATCAGGCGTTAAAGTCACGATGTTGGCTTTCTTGATTAAAGCGTGTGTGGCTGCACTCAAAAAATTCCCTGACTTTAACGCCAGCCTTGATGGTGATCAAATTGTTTACAAGCAATATTTTCACATTGGTTTTGCCGCCGATACCCCTAACGGTTTAATGGTCCCAGTGATTAAAGACTGTGACAAAAAAGGCATTATGCAAATCTCTCAAGAGATGGGTGAATTGGCTAAAAAGGCCCGTGACGGTAAATTAAGTCCCGCCGAAATGTCGGGTGCCTGTTTTACGATTTCCTCTTTAGGTGGTATTGGTGGACGTTACTTTACACCCATCATTAATGCTCCAGAAGTGGCTATTTTGGGGGTGTGTAAATCGACTACCGAACCGGTCTGGGATGGTAAACAGTTTGTACCGCGTCTCATGTTGCCTTTAAGCTTGAGCTGGGATCATAGGGTAATTGATGGTGCAGCCGCCGCTCGATTCAATGTTTATTTAGGTCAAATTTTGGCCGACTTTAGACGCATTATTCTTTAAACCCAACATCATTGAAGGAAAACAAAATGGCTCAAATTGAAGTCCAAGTCCCTGATATTGGTGATTTTGATGAAGTAACTGTAATTGAAATTTTGGTAAAAGTTGGTGACACTGTTAAGGCCGAACAAAGTTTAATCACCGTTGAAAGTGATAAAGCCTCTATGGAAATTCCATGCAGTCATGACGGTGTTGTCACTGCATTGAAGGTGAATTTAGGCGATAAAGTCAAACAAGGATCTGTGGTTTTAAGTTTGGAAGCAGCTGGTGCTGCAACAAGCACACCAGTTGTTTACGCAACACCTACTCAAGCTGCCCCTGTTGCGTCTAGTGCTGCCCCAGTAGTGGCTCCAACCGCTGCTAGTTACAGTGGTGCCTCCGATGCCGACTTTGACCTAGTCGTATTAGGAGGGGGGCCTGGTGGTTATTCTGCTGCCTTTAGAGCCGCTGATTTAGGTTTAAAAGTAGCCATTGTTGAACGTTATTCCACCTTAGGTGGGGTGTGTTTAAATGTCGGCTGTATTCCATCTAAAGCTTTGCTCCACGTGGCTGCCGTGTTAGATGAAGTCAAACACTTTGAGGCCTTAGGTGTGAGTTTTGGTGAACCGACCATCAATATTGACAAATTACGTGCTCACAAAGAAAAAGTCATTGGTAAATTAACCGGTGGTTTAGCCGCTATGGCCAAAATGCGTAAGGTAACGACTATTCGTGGCGTAGGCCATTTTGTAGGCAGTCATCATTTACAAGTGTTAGAAACCACTGGCTCTAGCCAAGAGGTAACCGGCCAAAGTCAAACCATTGGCTTTAAGAAATGTATTATTGCAGCAGGCTCACAAGCGGTGCATTTGCCTTTTATGCCCAAGGACCCACGTGTAGTCGATAGCACAGGCGCCTTAGCACTTAAAGAAGTTCCGAAAAGAATGCTAATTTTAGGTGGTGGTATTATTGGTTTAGAAATGGGCACTGTGTATTCCACTTTGGGTGCACGCCTAGATGTGGTTGAAATGACCGATGGCTTAATGCAAGGTGCTGACCGTGATTTAGTCAAAATTTGGCAAAAAATGAATGCAGCTCGGTTCGATAACATCATGCTCAAAACCAAAACAGTCGGTGCAAAAGCCACCCCTGATGGAATTGAAGTGAGTTTTGAAAATGCCGACGGTAGTCCAGGCGCACCTGCTCCTCAAACCTATGATTTAGTTTTACAAGCTGTTGGTCGAACTCCAAATGGCAAAAAAATTGGCGCAGAAAACGCTGGTGTGTCCGTCAGTGATCGCGGTTTTATTTCGGTTGACATTCAAATGCGCACTAATGTGTCACATATTTTTGCCATTGGCGACATTGTGGGGCAACCTATGTTGGCCCACAAAGCGGTACATGAGGCTCATGTTGCTGCAGAAGTAATTGCCGGCGAGTTACTAGGTAATAAAGAATTGGCAAGTGCCGCCTTTAATGCAAGGGTTATTCCAAGTGTTGCTTATACCGACCCTGAAGTGGCATGGGTGGGTCTTACTGAAGACCAAGCCAAAGCACAAGGTATTAAAGTCAAAAAAGGCTTATTTCCTTGGAATGCCTCAGGTAGGGCGATTGCTAATGGACGTGATGAAGGTGTTACCAAACTATTATTTGATGATAGCCCTGAAGCTCATGGACATGGCAAAATCTTAGGCGGTGGTATGGTGGGAACTCATGCTGGCGATATGATTGGAGAAATTGCCTTGGCGATTGAA
>JALQUL010000080.1 GCA_023260735.1 Limnohabitans sp.
ACAGGTACAGTCGCCAAATTGGTGGCTTGAAAGACCTTGTGTTTAGCCTCTAGGAAAGGTTTTTGTTTTGGCTTAGGTACTTCTACCGGAGTCGTAATTGTCAGAAAAACAATAGCTTCTTTTGCTTTAACTTCGGCTGAATGTTTTGATATTGGTAAAGACTTGTTCTGCAGTAATACAAGTAGCAAAAAATGTATGGAAACAGTTAAAAGCACTGCAAAATAGCGATTGTCTTTATGGATCGCTTTTAACCGTAAAATTAAACTCATTGCTCGGAATTGATTAAAGGATGGGTCTCTTCACCAAAGTACCAAAGCACACCACCAGAGACAAACATAGATAAAGCCACCAGCCAAAATGCTGATTCCATCTGTCCAGTTAAGTGGGCCACCAAACCCAAGCCAAAAGCACCAATGCCATAGCCCAAATCGCGCCAGAAACGGTAAATACCAATCGCAGAACCTCGCCACGTAGGAAGAGAAATGTCGGCTACTGCTGCAGAAAGATTGGGGTAAAGCATAGCCATACCAAGACCAGTAATTACCGCAGAACTAATCCACCATGTAATGCCTTGGCCTAACACCATTGCCAAAACACTTGCGCCACAAATCCACATGCCCACCACATTAAGTAAGTGCCTGCCAAAGTGGTCCGACAAGCTCCCTGTGAACAGTTGTGAGCCACCCCAAACCAAACCATAAAAACTAATCACCCATCCTACATTTAAAAGACTCAGACCTTTTTGATATAAAAAAATAGGATAAATAATCCATACCAAAGCATCTACAAATTTTTCGACTAAACCAGCTTGACAAAAAGCCATTAGCCGTTTATCTCGCCAACTCATTAGCGTAAAAATTTCTAAAGTAGTGGGCTGTGCGCTGACCCCCTGTGAGTAACGAGCTAGCGTAGTACTAAGAGTATTAGCTTGACTAGCTGCTCCAGATAAAGGAGTGCTTGAGGATGTGTTTTGCGAACTATGAGGTTGAATCACCACTTGCTGAGCCCAGGTAAGCGTTTCTTTAACCCCCACTAGAGTTAAAAAAATAGCCAGCACAATCACACTAGTGCCAAAAATTAAAATACCTTGTCGAGGCCCTAATAGGGTTGCCAAGTAAGCGGTCATAATACCGGCTACCGCCACGCCCACATAGCCTGCAAATTCGTTGAGCCCTAATGTTAAACCCCGTTCTTTAGCTAGAGTAAGGTCTAGACTAGCAGTCTGAGTCATCGACCATGTTAGCCCTTGATTAATACCCAATAAGACAGTTGCCGCTACTATCCAATTCCAACTACTTGCAAAACCAATCATGATTGGAATAGGCAAAGCCACCCACCATCCTATTAATAAAACCTTTTTTCTACCCAATCGTTCAGACATTCGACCAGCGACAAAATTCATCACACCTTTTACTACGCCAAAGGCTACAACAAATGCGCTTAATAGTAAAAATGAGTTTTTGGGAACGCCAAAGTCAGACTCGGCTAAAGCTGGCACCACGGTTCTAGTCATCCCAATCGTCAGTCCCACTAACAGCACTTGTAAAAGTAGCATAAGTAATTGAGTCTTGTTGTCTTGAATGCCGTATTTTAAGGTCATGATGATTGTAGTGAGATGGGTAAAATAAAGCAGTCAGGGCTTATTGTGTTTCAAGTGGCATGCCGGCACTTGTCCATTCGGCTACCCCATCAAGTAGTTTGCTTACCTTGCGGCCTTTAGCACTAAGCAGCTGTGCTGCCTCCTCTGAAAAAAGGCAAAATGGTCCACGGCAGTAAGCAACAATTTCTATATTTTTTGGCAGTTCTGCAATACGTTTGGCAATTTCATTTAAGGGCATAGACCTAGCAAATGGCAAATGTGAATGATCAAATTCTACTTTTGGCCTTACATCAATCACAATAATTTCACCACGTTTAGCTTGCTCCATTATTTGTTTACGATTGCAACTTGCAAGCTTATCGGGGGCTGATGAGAGAGCATCTAGCGCAAGCCTTAACTCTAATAAATGCTCTTGCGCCACTTCTCGCATGGCAACCCAAAGATGACTCACATCACTACCTGCTAATTGGTAATATATAAATTTTCCGTCTCTGCGTGGGACTACTAAACGGGCTTCTTTTAGAACCTGTAGATGTGAGCTAGCGAGTTTAAGAGTAATGGCTAGTTCATTAGCCAAAACCTCAACTGATTTTTCACCTTGAGCCAATAATTCTAAAAGCTCAAGTCTTTTGGGACTTGAAGTAGCTTTACCAATTTTTGCGACCTGTTCGTAAAGTGCATTTTTTAAGTTTCGTTTATTCATTCTAAAATTCTAACGATTATTAGAATAAATTGCAAACAGCTTAACACTTAGATTAGAAGTAAGTAGATAAAAGCTCCAAGCCGCTTAATTGATTGTTCAACCGTGTTTAGCGGAACTAATTGACTGCTGATGTGCCAGTTGCCC
>JALQUL010000345.1 GCA_023260735.1 Limnohabitans sp.
TACAGAAAAACCCTATTACATCAAACGGTATGGTCAATCGCCTGCTGGTTGTTTTATCCGTTTAGGCAGTGGTGTTCAGCCTATGACGGTCAATATGATAGATCGACTTTTTGCAGGTCGTTTACGACATTCATTACGGAATATTCCAGCACCCACTTCTAATAAGTTAAGTTTTCAACAACTTAAAATTTATTATGAAGAAAAAGGGTTTGAAATTAACGATGCATTTTTGCAAAACCTTGATTTCTATCAGCCAGATACTGAGCGACTTAATTATGTAGCTTACTTGCTGGCAGATACGAATAAAGTGTCAATTAAGGTTGCAAAATATGCCGGTACTGACAAATGTGATTTAATAGAAAATGAGGAATATGGTTATTGTTCATTAATTAAAGCAACCCATAAGGTTCTAGACAAACTTGAAATTGAAAATCGCACTTTAACTCGGATTACGGGTGCGGCAGAACGAGAACAAAGACGTTTGTTTAACGCAAGAGCATTGCGAGAGGCACTCATCAATGCCATCATACATAACGATTACAGCTCTGAAGTATCTCCATTGGTCGAGATTTATTCAGATCGCCTCAGCATTACCTCATATGGTGGACTGATGGTGGGTTTAAATCTAGAAGAGTGTCTAAGTGGTCGTTCCATGCCTCGTAATCGTGAGTTGATGCGTATTTTCCGAGATATGGAATTGGTTGAGCATTTAGGCTCTGGTATGCAAAGGATTTTAAAATCCTATGATGCTAATATTTTTCATGTAAGTGAACATTTTTTTGAAATTCGTTTTCCAATGGACGCTCGTGCAATGGAAATGATTGGCGAGACTGAGATCATAAGGCCAGAGTCACGGCCAGAGTCACGGCCAGAGTCACGGCCAGAGTCACGGCCAGAGTCGGCATTGGCTCGTAAATTAGTTTCTATTTTGTTCGATGAACCAATTGGCAAAGCTGAATTAGCCAAAAAATTGGGACATACCTCCATCTCTGGGGAGCTAAATAAGCAAATTAAGTATTTATTGGATGCTGATTGGATTGAAATGACCATCCCTAACAAACCACAAAGTCGATTACAAAAGTATCAACTTACTTCAAAAGGCAGGCAATGGATGGATTGGCACAAAAGCAGTTAGTTAGATGAATTAATTCATTCAGCCCATGTCGTTTAAAGGCCATATTTATGAAGTTAGCCCTATAAAATGGAGCTCATCTCAAGCCTTGAAAGCCTCTCATGATGCCTACCCAAATGCAAGCTTATGTCTTAACAGGATTTGGTTCTTATGACCAATTAGAGTTGCGGGACAATGTGCCTGTGCCAACCGCGCAAGCTCATGAGGTGTTAATTAAAGTGTCGGCATGTGGCATTAATAACACCGATATTTGGACTCGTGAGGGTGCTTACGGGGCAAGCGAGGAGTCGGGTTGGCAAGGCAGTGGTTTTAGTTTTCCCCGCATTCAAGGGGCTGACGCAGTCGGGCATATTGTGGCAGTGGGCCAAGGGGTAG
>JALQUL010000097.1 GCA_023260735.1 Limnohabitans sp.
GCATTTGGTGCGTTAATCTGATGTTGCTGGGCACAATTTGGCTCATGAGTTCTTCAAGCGAATTAACACCCAAAAATTGCAACATCTTTTCTTCATCAGATGAGGTTAAACCAATATGTCGAGGTAAAAATTCAGGGCTATTTTGATTAAAAATATCATCAAAATTTTTTAATTGGGATTCGATAGATAAAGACATGGCAGGGTCCTTGCAAAATTATTAAAAAAGGGGGAGTCAGGCTTGGTGTGGTCGTAATTACCGCACGATTGTTTAGCTGTATAAGTGCTGGGTTTGACTCAAAAATTAGCTACAACATCTTCAATCGCATGAGTGCTAAAGTTTTAAATAATTGAGTTTTAGAAATCTAAACTAGAGCAAAAGCTATCGGTTTCAAAATCTGTTTTCAACCTTATTTCAAACCGCAACAATTGTGCAGGATGCCGGTTTTGTAGCAGGCTTTTTTCGGCGTCGCAACCCAGCGGTTTCATACCAAGCTATAGGGCTTAGCCAACCAATGCTTGGTAGGCCTCTTCAGACAAGAGCGCTTCTACTTGAGTCAAATCAGACAGTTTTACCTTAAAAAACCAGCCGGATTTTAAAGGGTCAGAGTTGGCTAGAGAAGGGTCTGCACGTAGAGTCTCATTGACTTCAATAATTTCGCCACTGACTGGCATATAGACGTCAGCAGCTGCCTTGACTGACTCAACCACTCCTGCAATTGCTTTTTGATCAAAATGACTACCTACAGCAGGCAAATCAACAAACACCACATCCCCTAAAGCATCTTGTGCATGTACAGTAATACCCACAATGGCAACATCGCCAGATAGGTCAATCCATTCGTGATCTTCGGTGTAATAAATGCTCATATTTAACTCCTAAAAACTAAAAATAATGATTGAATCATTTCACTAGCTGCAGACCCGACTTTTAAGTGCTGTCCAATAAACGTGATGAGGACTTTTAAAGAGGGGTATGCGCTTAGTGTTGTTCAAAATAAAATCCTACAAAAGCTAATGGGTTTAATTTCATGATTAGCTTTTGTAGCGGGTTTGACAAAACGGAACAGTGCTGCCGTGAACCGTTAAGACAGGCCTCTATGATAACGGTGTGGCACAAAAGGAGTCGTACAAACTTGCATGGCCACCTTTTTATCTCGGACTTGAGCGTAAACAATGTTGCCTGTTTTGCAGAAATCTATGGGCAGATAGGCCATCGCAATGGCTTTATCTAGAACAGGTGATAACAAACCACTGCTTACAATCCCTATGGTTTCACCTTGTTCATTCATAAGTGAAGCGGGCTCTCGCACAGGGATTCTTTCTAGTGCGATGAGGCCCACCCTTTGCCGAATAGATGCTTGTGCTTGCTGATTGGGGTTTTGTAAAGCCTCAAAAGCTTGATTGATGGATTTTTCACCTAGAAATCCACCTGCACGGGCGCCCCCTTGTCGTCTTACTTTTTGCAAAGCCCAGCACAAATTTGCTTCAACTGGATTGGTATTAGTATCAAGGTCGTTACCATATAAGCATAAACCTGCCTCCAGCCTCAAAGAGTTCCGAGCTCCTAGGCCAGCCATTTGTACCTCAGGCTGTAATAATAAAAGCAAGGCCAAGTTTTCAGCATGGCGCTCATGCACTGAAATTTCAAAACCATCTTCACCACAATAGCCACTTCGTGTGATGTAGCAATCAAAACCATCAATTGAATAATACCCGCCTGTCATAAATACCAAGTCAGATGGGGCAGAGCATAAACGACTTAATGCTTGCGCTGCGAGTGGCCCTTGCAGAGCCAACAACGCATGTTGATTAAGATATTGGATATCGCATAAATGACCAATATGTTGTTGGATATGGGCTAAATCTTGTGCTTTACAAGCCCCATTGACGA
>JALQUL010000395.1 GCA_023260735.1 Limnohabitans sp.
CAAGCGCTTACGGCAGAATCTACGCCGCCAGAGAGACCAACGACCACTTTTTGTTTGGTTTGCATAAAATAAATAGAACTTTAACTAGCTAAAGAATAAAAAGCTTTTATACCTAGTATAAATCCAGATCCATCAAAGCCAGAACTTACTCAATTTTCGCCAAACAGATCGCGGGTAAAAACCTTGTGCTTCACATCTTCAAGTTCTGGGTGCATGCGGTTGCTTACAATAATATCGGCCTGTTGTTTAAAGTGTTCTAGCTGTTTGACCACGACTGAATTAAAAAAATTAGGCTCTTCTAATTGTGGTTCGTAAATAATCAACTCTACGCCACTTTCTTGAATTCGGCGCATCACCCCCTGAATACTAGAGGTTCTAAAATTATCCGAGCCCGCTTTCATCACTAAGCGATACACGCCTACTTTTTGTGGATTTTTTTGCAAAATGGTATCGGCAATAAAATCTTTACGAGTCGTATTAGAAGCCACTATGGCCCCAATCAACTCTTGAGGCACAGTTTTGTTGGTTTCAGTGTTTTTGTAATTGGCCAAAAGCTGCTTGCTATCTTTGGGCAGGCAATAACCTCCATAACCAAATGAGGGGTTGTTGTAGTCAGGGCCAATTCTAGGATCTAAACCAATGCCTTGAATAATTTGTTTAGAGTCAAGGCCATTCATATAAGCATAAGTGTCTAGTTCATTAAAATAAGAAACACGCATAGCAAGATAAGTGTTGGCAAATAATTTAATGGCTTCTGCTTCTGAAGAGTTGGTAAATAACATTGGAATATTTTGTTTAATAGCCCCTTGAGCTAATAAACTGGCAAATTGACGGGCCCTCTCGGACTGCTCGCCCACAATAATTCTGGAGGGATACAAGTTGTCATACAAGGCTTTGCCTTCACGCAGAAATTCTGGCGAAAAAATAATATTGTGACAAGCCAATTTTTCTGATAGTGATTTGGTGTAACCAATTGGAATGGTAGATTTAATTACGATTAAAGCATTTGAATTGAGCTGTAAAATAGTGCTCACCACTGACTCTATGGACTGTGTGTTAAAAAAATTGGTTTCGGGGTCGTAGTCGGTGGGAGTGGCAACAATAATAATGTCGGCATCTTTAAAAGCTTCTGTTGCACTTAGTGTGGCCCTAAAGTTGTAACTTTTGTTACTTAAGTATTCTTGTATTTCGTGGTCTTTAACAGGTGAAATTTTTTGATTTAAAAGTGCCACTTTTTCGGCAGAAATATCATAGGCTACCACTTGGTTGTGTTGTGCAAGTAATAAGCCATTTGATAGACCCACATAGCCTGTTCCAGCAATAGCAATTTTCATAATGTAAGAGTTTTTGTAAATAAAATTAATTATACTGATTAGAATTTAAGTTTTATAATGGAATCCGCCTTTGGTCATGCGTTACCACAAGTCTGCCATTAAATCCCAATTAGCTATTTTTCTCAACCATCTGCTGATGGCCAATAAGATCATCGTATTTTGGGCACCGCATTAGAAAAAATTCAATTCATACAAAATTAACTAAGTTGACATCACCTTGAAACTCATTATACAAATACCTTGTTTAAATGAAGCTGAAACGCTTGCCATTACACTTGCCGAACTCCCCAAAACTGTGCCTGGCTTTGATATAGTTGAATGGCTGATTATTGATGATGGCAGCACCGACAATACGGTTGAAGTCGCCAAACAAAATGGTGTGCATCATGTGGTGAGCCATGCAGGTAACAAGGGTTTAGCCACAGCTTTTATGACTGGCTTAACTGCCTGTGTGAGGTTGGGAGCTGACGTTATTGTGAATACAGATGCAGATAACCAGTACAACGCGGCTGACATTGCTAAACTTACGCAACCTATTTTGAATCATAGGGCTGAATTAGTAGTGGGGGCTAGGCCAATTAGCAGCATTGAGCATTTTTCACCCATCAAAAAATACCTGCAACGATTAGGTAGCTGGGTGGTAAGAGTGGCAAGCAAAACCGACATTCCAGATGCGCCTAGCGGTTTTAGAGCAATGAGCCGATTAGTGGCACAGCGTTTAATGGTGTTTAATGACTACACCTATACCCTCGAAACAATTATTCAGGCTGGGCAAAAAAATATGACCATTACCTCTGTACCTATAAGAGTCAAC
>JALQUL010000040.1 GCA_023260735.1 Limnohabitans sp.
TAGAACGGTTTTTTATATCAAAGTCTAAATCCTATGTTCTAATTTAGAAAATGCTTAGTCAACTGCTGAATATAATGAGTCAAAGACCTATAAACGCCATGTCTTCACCTTATCGTGAAACCACTATCACCCGCCGTACACTAAAAGCAATTATTGCTGGAATCGGTTTGAGCTCTGCGCTATTAGCATTATCACCCAATGTTTTTGCGCTTAGCCTCGGAAAAATCACTACTAAATCTTTTATGGGTGAGCGTTTATTAGTTGAAATTGATATTCCAGATATTAATCCGACTGAAGCGAGTTCTTTGCAAGCCAATGTGGGTGGAATTGACACCTTCCAAGCTGCTGGCATTGAATACAACCCTAGTTTGGCCGGATCTACAGTTACTCTAGAAAAGCGACCAGACGGCCAACAATATTTCAAAGTAAGTAGCACTGCCCCAGTCAATGACCCTTTTATTAATTTGGTGATTGTTGCGAATTGGGCGTCTGGCAGGATTGTAAGAGACTACTCTATTTTATTAGACCCACCAGAAGCGTTAAAAACAGCAGCGACTATTGTTACCGCTCCAAGCATGAGTGTTAACAGCAGTATCAATAACAACAATAAAGTAGCTGCACCTACTCCAACTCCAACCCCTACTCCTACTCCTACTCCAACCCCTAGTTCTAATAACAATACCAAAGCAGAAAATACAAAGGCCAGCATGACGGCCAAGGCCGAGACAAGCAAAAAAGAACCAAAAACAAGCGATGTCGGTAAAACTGCTCATAATTCAGACGGTCAGCTCACAGTTGAAAAAGGCCAAACTGCCGGCAAAATTGCTGCGTCAATAAAAGATGCTAATATCTCTTTAGATCAAATGTTAATTGCGCTATTAAAAGCTAATCCTAACGCTTTTATTAATGGTAATGTTAACCTGATCAAGAGCGGTGCCGTACTGTCTATTCCTACCGCAGAAGACGCATCAGCGGTCCAAGCTACTGAAGCTCGACGTATGGTGGTTTCACAAAGTCGTGATTTTTCGGAATATCGCCGTAAAGTGGCTGAAAATGCTCCTTTAACTGCCAGTAATGAAGCTACCCGTACTTCTGGCGGAAAAATTCAAACCCAAATTGCAGACAAAAAACCCGAATCGACTGCTCCAGACAAATTGGTTTTGGCTAACGCTGGTGGTAAATCAAAAGAAGATAAAGTCGCCAAAGAATTACAGGACAAAGAAGACGCAAAGCGCCTTGCCGCCCTATCTAGTAATATTAAAGACTTGAGTAAACAACTTAATAGTAGTTCGGCAGTTTCTGCGGCTAGCTCTGCATTGGGTAACCTGAAATCTGGGAGTCAAAAATTAACTGCTGGCATAGCCTCGGCAGTTTCAAATACACCTTCAGCAGTCGCCTCTAGCGCAGTTACCACCGCTTCAGTAGTGGCCTCTAAAGCAAGGCCAGCGGTTGTGCCAATTGCAAATGAATATGGTGAGACAAGTCTATTAGAAGGTTTACCAGAATACACCTTACCGGCAGCAGGTGGTATTTTAATTGCCTTATTGGGCTTATTCTGGTGGAAACGTCGTAGCAAAAAAGAAGAAGAGCAAAGTCCAGATAGTCAATTTTTTGAAAGTAGGATGCATACCGACTCTTTTTTTGAAGTCAGCGGGGGGCAACAAATCGACACCAGCGAGTCTCCCGCTTCCGGATCTGAACCATTTACAGCTAGTCAATTGAACTCTGTGCCTGATGTCGATCCTATTGCTGAAGCTGATGTCTATCTTGCATATCGCCGTGATGCCTCGGCTGAAGAAATTTTAAAAGACGCCATGGTAGCCAATCCAACCCGATTGGCAATACCTTTAAAGTTGCTCGAAATTTATGCCAAGCGCCCGGATGTAGCAGCCTTTGAGAAACTAGCAGACAAAGTCAAAATTATGACTAAAGGGCAAGGACTCGAATGGGATAGAGTGGTACAGTTGTCACAAACTTTAATGACTGACTCTAATTCTATTAATGGTAGCGGGGCAGGTCATTCTGTATTTTCTGAATTCGGCCAAGCACCGCTTGACTCCATGACCTCAGAAATGAACTCGATGCAAGCGGGATCTAACCGTAATATGGTTTCAACTGTTAAACCACAGGAAGCAGGTAACGAAACCAATTATGATATTGATTTAGACTTTGCCAGCGCTCATAACCCAGTTTCACAAGCGCGTATGGCTGCCAACGACGTTTCTGTCCAGGGGCCACAAGGTATTCAATTATTAGACAATGGCGATCCAACTGCCGCTGTTCCTCCCCTGCCTTTTGCTAACAATTCAGCAAAAAATGGTGGAAGCAATGACATCATAGATTTTGACTTAAGTGCATTATCGCTTGACCTAGACAGTAGTGTGGCCCCCCCAGGCGTAATGCCAACTACCAATGCCACTATGATTCAACTCAGTCCTAATGACCCTGCTACTACCAAGCTAGCATTAGCTCAAGAGTTTTATGAAATTGGTGATATGGACAGTGCAAAACGTACCCTTATGGAAGTAATTAGTACAGGTTCTGAACAGGCTCAACAAGAGGCTAAAAAGTTATTGGCTCAATTGTATTAATTTCAACTTTTAAAAAGCCATTGCTTTAGTTGAATTACCAATCACGCTTTTAATTGCACTGTGCTCAATTATTCTGCAGAGCTACTTAAAATAAAATAAAATAGGCTTAGGGCTTCAAATGTTTGAAGCCCTTTCTTTTGAAAGCAGGTATTGGCATGCGAATTGTGTTGGGTGTAAGCTATAGTGGTAGTTCATATAATGGCTGGCAAAGCCAACTCTCAGGTAACACCATACAAGACCATCTTGAAAAAGCACTTGCAAAAGTAGCCGGTCAAGCTATTCGCACACACTGCTCTGGAAGAACCGATACGGGTGTACACGCCCTCATGCAAGTGGCTCATTTTGATACCGAAATTGAAAGACCTTTACATGCTTGGTTAGGGGGTGCCAACTCACATTTACCCAAAGATATTACGATTGATTGGGTACGCGAGGTAGCCGACTCTTTTCATTGTCGCTCTAGTGCAGTGAGCCGGCGTTATTCTTATATTTTGCTACAATCAGCTATTCGGCCAAGTGTACAGTTTCAACGCATGGCTTGGTGTTATCAAAAACTTAATTATGATGCTTTATTGGATGCTACCCAGCGGCTTATAGGTGAGCATGATTTCTCATCATTTAGGGCATCACAATGCCAAGCTTTGTCGCCTATAAAAAATATCTCAAGAATTGATATTTATCAACAAATCACTGTAAATGGGGTGTATTGGCGTTTTGATTTTGAGGCCAATGCTTTCCTCCATCATATGATTAGAAACATAATGGGCACATTGGTGTATGTAGGTGCGGGTCGTCAACCTAGTGAATGGGTAACAGAGGTGTTAGAAGCAAAAAACCGAAAAATGGCTGCCCCCACTTTTAGTGCAGATGGTCTGTATTTCTTAGGTCCCTGTTATGAAGCAAAATGGCAATTACCCACCAAGACCAACGCCTTTGATTGGCTCCCCTGCCCTCAAAGTCAGTTTAACCAATAAACCAACCTTATCCTGGAGTCAAAATGACTGCTGTCAAAATTTGTGGTTTTACCCGCGAAGAAGATCTAATAGCTGCATGTAAAAGTGGAATTTCTGCAGCAGGATTTGTACTTTATGAGAAAAGCCCTAGGGCAGTCACTATTGAACGTGCAG
>JALQUL010000048.1 GCA_023260735.1 Limnohabitans sp.
TTTAGCTGGCGATTACGAAGACCGTTTTATGTTGCATTACAACATGCCTCCGTTTGCCACTGGCGAAACAGGTCGTGTAGGTTCGCCAAAACGCCGTGAAATTGGTCATGGTCGTTTAGCAAAGCGCGCTTTGGTAGCAGTGTTGCCAAGTGCTTCTGAGTTCCCTTACACCATGCGTGTAGTAAGCGAAATCACTGAGTCCAATGGTTCTTCTTCAATGGCTTCAGTTTGCGGCGGTTGTTTAAGTTTAATGGATGCAGGCGTACCATTAAAAGCTCATGTAGCTGGTATTGCAATGGGGCTTATCAAAGATGGTAATCGTTTTGCCGTATTAACCGACATCTTAGGCGATGAAGATCATTTAGGTGATATGGACTTTAAAGTAGCTGGTACTACTAATGGTATTACTGCTTTGCAAATGGACATTAAAATCCAAGGTATTACCAAAGAAATTATGCAAGTGGCATTGGCTCAAGCCAAAGAAGCACGCATGCATATTTTGGGTGAAATGCAGTCTGCAATGGGTGAGTCTAAAACTGAAGTTTCTAACTTTGCACCAAAACTCTATACTATCAAAATCAATCCAGAAAAAATTCGTGATGTGATTGGTAAAGGTGGTGCTGTTATTCGTGCCCTCACTGAAGAAACAGGTACTGAAATCAATATCGCAGAAGATGGCACTATTACCATTGCTGCCACTGATGGTGCAAAAGCAGACGAAGCTAAACGTCGTATTGAACAAATCACTGCAGAAGTTGAAATTGGTAAAGTCTATGAAGGCCCAATTACTAAATTACTCGACTTCGGTGCTTTAGTTAACTTATTACCTGGTAAAGATGGTTTGCTCCATATTAGCCAAATCGCTCACGAGCGTGTAGAGCGTGTTTCTGATTACCTCAGCGAAGGCCAAATGGTTCGCGTCAAGGTTCTTGAAACTGACGAAAAAGGTCGCATTAAATTATCAATGAAAGCCTTAATTGATCGTCCCTCACATGGCGACAATCACAACGCTTAATTCTTAAGTGATAGCTGCTAAGCAAAATAGTTCCACCGTTTGATGAATCAAAAAGGCAGTGCATAATAAAATGCTAAACCTTTTTGATTTTCTTTAACAAGCAACCCATCTATGATGAATGTAATTGAAATCAATGCTTTTGGTGCTCCAGAGGTTTTGCAACTTTCTACTCGTATAAAACCAGTAGCGGGGCATCAAGAAGTTTTAATTAAAGTCTTGGCCAGTGGTGTTAATCGACCTGATGTTTTACAACGCACAGGCGCTTATCCTCCGCCTCCTGGTGCTTCCGACTTACCTGGTCTAGAAGTAGCGGGTATTATTGAATCTGGAGATGAGCAGGCTTTAGC
>JALQUL010000078.1 GCA_023260735.1 Limnohabitans sp.
AAATTATTGGCGCAAGAATTTAATCAAACTGAAAATGAGCAACAGCTTAATGTGATTGATCATTTCACCTATGTTTTTATGGGTGACGGTTGCTTAATGGAAGGTATTAGCCATGAAGTGTGTTCTTTAGCAGGAACATTAAGATTGTCTAAATTAATTGCATTTTATGACGACAATGGAATTTCAATTGACGGTCATGTAGAGGGTTGGTTTACCGACAATACGCCACAACGGTTTGAAGCCTATGGTTGGAATGTGATTGCCAATGTTGATGGTCATTGTGCACAATCAATTGATGCGGCTATTCAATCGGCCAAAGCTCAAGCCAATTTGGCAGATGGTAAACCCACCTTAATTAGTTGCAAAACGATTATTGGTATGGGTTCGCCCAATAAGGCGGGCACACATGATGTTCATGGAGCCGCTTTAGGTGCTACCGAAATAGCCGCTACACGCGAAGCCTTAGCTTGGACCGCGGCTGCTTTTGAAGTACCTACTGCGATTGCGCAGGCTTGGGATGCAAAAGAAAAGGGTGCTCAATTAGAGGCAGCTTGGAATCAAACAATGGTGCAGTACCAACAGCATTATCCAGAATTAGCAGCCGAATTAGAACGTCGCATGTCTGGCCAATTAAGTGCATATTATCAGTCTCAACTCAATAGCGTATTTGAAGCGATGGCTAATAAAGCTGATGCAATTGCGACACGTAAAGCCAGTCAATTGAGTCTAGATTTATTGGCTCCTTTGGTAACCGAGTTTTTTGGTGGTAGTGCCGACCTAACAGGGTCAAACTTAACTAACTTTAAAAACTGCACTGTTGCAAAACGAGATGTATGGGGTAATCATATGTCTTATGGTGTAAGAGAGTTTGGTATGGCAGCCATCATGAATGGTATGGCGTTGCATGGGGGTTATTTACCCTATGGCGGTACCTTCTTAACCTTTAGTGATTATTCTCGTAATGCGATTCGAATGTCTGCATTAATGAAGCAAAGAGTCATCCACGTTATGACCCATGATTCGATTGGTTTAGGAGAAGATGGCCCCACACATCAAAGTGTTGAGCATATTCCAAGTTTAAGAATTATTCCTGGTTTAGATGTTTGGCGCCCAGCAGATGGTTTAGAGACTGCAGTGGCTTGGGCTTGTGCAATTGAGAGAAAGGACGGGCCTTCATTATTGGCATTATCAAGACAAAACTTGCCTCGCTTATTAAGTAATGCATCTGACTCTGAAAAAGTGAGAAAAGGTGCTTATATTTTAAGTGATATGCCAGGCGCAAAAGTAATCTTAATTGCTACCGGTTCTGAAACATTTTTAGCCATGCAAGCTCAAGCTAAATTATTGGCTCAAGGTATTGCCACTCGTGTCATATCTATGCCCTGTAGCAATATTTTTGACAGACAATCGCAAGATTACCAAGATAGTATCTTACCACTACATATGCCTGCCGTTGCAATTGAAGCCGCTCATCCAGATTTTTGGCGTAAATATGTAGGCAGAACCGGCCATGTTATAGGCATTGCTAGTTTTGGTGAGTCAGCACCTGCGCCTCATTTGTATCAATATTTTGGTATTACGGTAGAACGTGTTGAAGAGGCCGTAAAGGCATTGGTTCAAAAGACTGAAACTGCTTTAGTCAACTCCATTCCAGATCAAATTATTCGATCAGTGAATTAAGGAGCATGATGAGTTCCTCAACTAGACTAGTTATGTTTGATCTTGATGGTACTTTAATTGAAACAGCATCTGAAATCAAAGATGCAGTCAACGATACACTATCGTACTTTCAACTCCAGCATGTGACGCAAGAGCAAGTGAATGATTGGATAGGTCATGGTACCCATCGTTTGTTAATCAAGGCCTTGGCGAAAATAAAAAACTGCGACAGTTTAGAAATTGAAAACTGGACTGAGTTAAAAAATATTAGTCAAGTTTTTAATGTTTATTATCAAAAAAGATGTGGTACGAGTAGTCAACTCTACCCTCATGTCAAAACGGTATTAAAAAATTTGGTGTTAAATAATATTCGAATTGCGGTGGTCACCAACAAAGAGTCTATCTATACCCATACTATTTTAAAACAGCATCAATTAGATGAAATTTTCGATGTGGTAATTAGTGGCGATAGTCTTGATACTAAAAAACCTCATCCTGCTGGTATTCAGTATTGCTTAAACAAGTTTCAACTTCAACCCAGTCAAGCGCTTTTTGTAGGTGACTCTTCTATTGATGCACAAACGGCTAGAAACGCAGGGGTGCCAGTTTGGTTGCTACCGTATGGCTACAACATGGGACAAACAATTGAGTCGGCCACCCCTGATTTAGTCATTCAAAATTTTTCAGAAATATTAACTATATTAAAGATCTCGTTATGAAATTAAAAATTGGAATTAATGGTTTTGGTCGTATTGGACGTATGGTATTGAGAGCTGCCATTCAAAATTTTAAAGATATTGAAGTCGTAGCTATTAACGATTTGTTAGAGCCAGACTACTTAGCATATATGCTTCGTTACGATAGTGTTCACGGTCGTTTTAAAGGGGAGGTTTCGGTAGATAATGGTGTACTCATTGTTAATGGCAACAAAATTCGTTTAACCCAAGAGCGTGACCCTGCTGCATTAAAATGGAACGAAGTGGGCGCTGACATTGTCGTAGAGTCCACAGGTTTGTTTTTAGATAAAGCATCAGCAGAAAAACATATTTTGGCTGGTGCTAAAAAAGTCTTGTTATCTGCCCCCTCTAAAGATGACACACCAATGTTTGTATATGGTGTAAACCACACTACCTATGCAGGCCAAACAATTATTTCTAACGCTTCTTGTACCACCAATTGTTTAGCACCGATTGTTAAAGTGCTCAATGACAAATGGGGTATTAAGCGTGGATTAATGACCACTGTACATGCTGCTACCGCCACTCAGAAAACAGTGGATGGCCCATCAAACAAAGACTGGCGTGGGGGTCGTGGTATTCTAGAAAATATTATTCCTTCAAGTACAGGTGCGGCTAAAGCAGTTGGCGTGGTCATTCCAGAAATCAAGGGTAAGTTAACAGGTATGGCCTTTAGAGTACCTACCTCTGACGTCTCGGTAGTTGACTTAACTGTAGAGCTTTTAACGCAAGCCAGTTATCAAGAAGTATGCGCTGAAATGAAAGCTCAAAGTGAAGATGTTTTAAAAGGCGTATTGGGCTATACACAAGATAATGTAGTTTCTACCGACTTTAGAGGTGAGTCTTGTACATCTGTTTTCGATGCGCAGGCAGGACTTGCTTTAGATGGCAACTTTATGAAATTAGTGAGCTGGTATGACAATGAGTGGGGCTACTCTAATAAGTGTTTAGAAATGGTGAAGGTGCTAGGAGCAAAAAAATGAAAGTTTTACGTTTTGAAGACGTGATTAAAAGTGGCTTTGCTAAAAATAAACGGGTTTTTATTCGTGCCGATTTAAACGTCCCCCAAGATAACAACGGTAACATCACAGAAGACACTCGTATTAAAGCTTCTTTACCAGCCATTCAAATGGCTTTGCAAGCGGGTGCTGCGGTAATGGTGACTTCCCATCTGGGACGTCCTACTGAAGGTGTTTTTCAAGCTACAGATTCTTTAGCCCCTGTAGCAAAAAGACTAAGCGAATTATTAGGTCAAGAGGTTCAACTTAAGTCCGATTGGTTAGCCGGCGTACAAGTGGATTCAGGACAAGTAGTGCTACTTGAAAACTGCCGTTTAAACCCAGGTGAGAAAAAAAATACTCCTGAGTTAGCTAAGCAATTAGCGTCATTATGTGATGTGTATGTCAATGATGCTT
>JALQUL010000223.1 GCA_023260735.1 Limnohabitans sp.
GGTACCTTGGTGAACGTGCCTCTGGGAAAAAAAGAAATGTTAGGGGTGGTCTGGGAAGTGCTAGAACAAGCCCCCATAGAACTCAAATTAGAATCCATTCAGTTCATTCACTACGCTTTAGTTGGCATTAGTCCACTTTCACAAGAATGGATGAGTTTGGTCAGCTTTACTGCCCGTTATTACCAGCGCTCTTTGGGAGAAGTTGCAATTCATGCCTTGCCGGCAGGTTTTAAAAACCTAGATGAAGCCCAGCTTGCCAAAAGGTTGGCTAAATTAGCAAAACAAAGTCAAAAAGAGGCTCTTCAAGCAAAAGCTAAAGCAGGGTCAGAAACACGCAGTTATCAACCATTATCAATTGATAATTTTCAACTCGCCACCGAGCAACAACAAGCACTAGAACAAATCCAAACACAACCTGGGCCATTTTTATTGTTTGGAGTTACTGGCAGTGGCAAAACCGAAGTGTATTTACAAGCTGCACAACAAGTGTTAAGCCAAGACCCCAAAGCACAAGTGCTTATTATGGTGCCTGAAATTAACTTAACACCACAATTGCAAGCCCAATTTAGCCAACGCTTCACCCAACAATGCGGCCCCATAGGTGTAGTAGCTATTCACAGTGGCTTAACTGAAGTACAACGATTTAATCATTGGTTATTAGCCCATACCGGAGCAGCTAGAATTATTTTAGGCACTCGTCTATCAATTTTTTCATCCATCCCCAATTTACAACTTATTGTGGTAGATGAGGAACATGACTCTAGTTATAAAAGCCAAGATGCGTCACGTTATTCTGCGCGTGATTTGGCTGTTTACAGGGCTAATCAAATCAGCCTAATGGCGAAAAAACAAAACATTTTTAATCAATGTAAAATCATATTAGGTTCGGCAACCCCTTCCCTTGAAAGCTGGTATCAATCTCGGCCCATCAGTCAAGGAGGACGTTACCAACGCCTGCACATGACGCAGCGTATTGGTCAGGGTGTTTTACCTCGATTGGTATTGGTTGATATGACGCAACAAGCCAAAGGGACGGTGCTTTGCCCAGAATTAATAGAGGCCATAAAGGCTAGGATTCAAAAGGGCGAACAAACCCTTATTTTCTTAAATCGCAGAGGTTATGCCCCTGTTTTAGTGTGTAATGACTGTGGTTGGAAGAGCCAGTGCCCTCATTGCAGTGCTTTTAGAGTCTTTCATAAACGCGACCGTACTTTACGTTGCCATCATTGTGGTTTTACCGATCGTGTCCCTAGGTCTTGCCCAAGTTGCGGTAATCTTGATATTTCTAGCCAAGGACGAGGCACCGAACAACTTGAAGAACAAATCACCGAATTGTTGATCAATGTACCACGCTTAGATGGCCAAGCCGCAAAAGTAATACGACTAGATGCTGACAGTACCAAAAACAAAGGGAGCCTAGAGGCAAGTTTGGCCGAAATTCATGCCGGTCATGTCGATGTGATTGTGGGCACCCAAATGATTGCTAAAGGCCATGACTTTAGGAACATTACTTTGGTAGCAGCAGTTAACCCCGACTCGGCTTTGTTTTCAAGTGATTTTAGAGCCCCCGAGCGGCTCTTTAGCTTATTACTTCAAGCCTCTGGTAGAGCCGGCAGAGAAGCCTCTAAAAGTGAGGGGAGTGAAATGTGGATTCAAACCTTTAACCCCGATCATGCTTTATTCAAAGCTTTAGGGGCACATGACTATGTAAGGTTTGCTGCCAAACAATTACAAGAGCGTGAACAAGCACAAATGTCACCTTTTAGTTTTTCTGCTCTATTAAGAGCCGATGCCAAGAGTCAAGAAGTGGCTCAAGGTTTTTTACAAAAAGTCAGCCAATTAGCAGAACAAGACCATGTGTTAAAAGAGTTAATGCAAGAAGTTTTACTGTATAGCCCAGTGCCAATGACGATATCAAAAGTCGCCAATATTGAGAGAGCACAACTCATGGTGGAATGCCATTCAAGAGCCTTTTTACAAAAGTTTTTAAGTAGGTGGCAGCATCTTCTAAGGCTAGAAGCCAAGCAAACCAAGGGGTTGATTAGGTGGGTGATGGATGTGGACCCACACGCTATTTAAAGCTTTAAAGCGTCTCATTTTTAATCATCAGCCACATCCAAAAAGTTGATAATCAGTGTTAGGCAAGGTTTCTAAAACTTAATATTTGTATGTGTATTCTGTTAGTAAATGAACTGTAAAGTGTATTTTTAACCCATCACTATTTTTTCGAGGTAAAAATACGCCAATAGATCATGTCAGCCCAGTCCTATTTAGATACTTAGGTGTTTGACTAAAGATTGCTTATGCACAGACCTAGATAGTTTCGTAAAATCAAATTATTCATTCATTCTTTATCATCAAAATGTCTTCAGTACCAAACGACACCATTTCTCAATTACTACAAGCGCGAGGCAAAATTGCCTTAAATAGCCAAGATGTAGTAACTTCCCCTTGCCTTTCGATTTGTACCATGGACGAAGAAACCAACTGGTGCAAAGGTTGTTTTAGAACCCTGGATGAAATCATTGCCTGGAGCAAATCTAGCAATGAACAAAAAAAGCAAAATTGGCAGCTCATTCTTAAAAGAGTCGAGGGAGACATCTGGTGAAAACAATTGATTTTTATTTTGACTTTATTTCTCCCTACGCTTATTTGGCGTTTGAGCAACTTCCCAAAGCTTTAAGTTCGCACAGCTATACCGTCCGATATATTCCTATTATGTTTGGCGGCTTGTTGCTTGAACACGGGCAACTAGGTCCGGCAGAAATTGCTCCTAAACGTGAATGGACTTACCGACAAGTTTTATGGCAAGCGCATCAAATGGGCATTGATTTTAAAATGCCTCATAGTCACCCATTTAACCCTACCAGTTTGCTACGATTAAGCTTGGCATGTGCGCCTCAAGGCTTGCCTAATCGTTATGTAGTAGAAACCATTTTCAAGCATATTTGGACTAACGGATTGGAAGCAACTGATGCCGGCCGATTAGACCAACTAATTGAACAATTACAACCTAGCCTTGATTTCAATAGCCCAGAAATTAAAAACAGATTAAAAGACTTAGGACAGACTGCTTTGCAACACCAATTATTTGGTGTGCCAAGTTTTGTCGTTGATGACAAGGTTTTTTGGGGCCTTGACAGTTTAGCCATGTTAGATGCTTATTTAAAAGGGGATGAATGGTTTGAGCAAGATCATTGGGACAGTGTTACAAAACCAGTCTATGGCATTGCTAAACGTAGTCCACGACCTACGCCCTAATAACAATTAATTTTATATTTCAATTGATGTTTGTTACGAACCCACTCGCTTTAAGGGCAGACTATCCTCCATCTTTGCAGGCTATATTAAATAGCGAACAAGGTAATATCAGCAGCCAAATGCTCAAGCACTGGCCACTGCTTCAACAAGCCAAGTCCCCCTTAATTTCCCTACCCAGTTTGAGCCAACAATTAGGCGTTCAATCTATTCATATAAAAGACGAATCTAACCGTTCTGTTTTAAACAGTTTTAAAGTCTTAGGTGCACCAGTGGCACTTGTCCGTTTAATTATGCGTTTGTGGCCCGATCAAGCATTTCAAGCCGCTGATTTATTTGCTGGAAAACATCAACTTGCTTTAAAAGATTTTGTCGTCATTAGTGCCACCGACGGCAATCATGGTAGAGCTTTAGCGGCTGCTGCACAAAACATAGGTTGCCAATGTGTGATTGTGATTCATGCCAATGTCAGCATCGAACGAGAGCAGGCTATTGCGCAATACGGTGCAAAAATCATTCGTATACAAGGCAATTATGATGACTCGGTAAGAGAGGCAGCTGAACTTGCTCAAAAAAATAATTGGTGGGTGGTATCTGATACTTCTTATGATAACTATGAAGAAGTACCCCGTGATGTCATGCAGGGCTATGCCATCATGGCACAAGAAGTCTTAGAGCAAAACGCTAACCCGTTACAATGTCCCTACACCCATGTATTTTTACAAGGCGGAGTAGGCGGTTTAGCTGCTGGTGTGATTAGCCATTTTTGGCAGGTTTATGGGGCAAATAGGCCATACTTTATTGCTGTTGAACCCGATCAAGCCGATTGTATTTTGCAAAGTATTGTGCATCAAAAACCTAGCTCGGCGTTGGGCAGTGGTGACTCACTGATGGCTGGTTTAGCTTGTGGGGAAGTGTCTCCCTTAGCCTGGAAGTTTTTAAAAAATTCAATTGATTGGGCTATTTCGATTCCCGACGAAGCAGCCGAAACTGCCATGCGTCAATTCGCATTTCCTCATTCAAACGATCAAGCCATTGTGAGTGGTGAATCTGGGGCTGCAGGCCTTGCTGGATTATTAGAAATTCTTAAAGTTCCAGGCTATTGTGCATCAATCCAACTCAATCCAAGCTCTAAAATTTTGCTTATTAACAGTGAAGGTGCAACTGCTCCTAGTGTTTATGAACAAATTGTAAGACGTAGTGCTTTTGAAATTGCTGGCCAGCTAAATAATGTACCTTTATAAAACACAATAAAAGCCTACAATAAAAAAAGCGGATGAAAATTTCATCCGCTTTTTTGTTGCACAAACTTATAAAAGTTAAGCGACTAACTTAGCTTCAATTGACTGAACGCTACCGTGTTTTTCACCGCTCATATCAATATCACCACCCTTGCTCAACATAAACAAAGCCAAAGCAGCAAATGCGATAAAGCCAACAACAATTTTCCACATAATTAAAACTCCTAATGAACAGTTGAAATAAAAACAAAAGCCCTTATTACAGGGCCTTTGTTACTTAACAGAAGGTAGCGTCTAGCAAGAGAGATTAATCACCTGCGTAGATATCTACGTCTTTTGTTTCTTTCACAAACAACATACCGATTACGAATGTAACACCAGCAATGATGATTGGATACCATAAACCATTGTACATATTACCTGTTTGAGCAACGATAGCGAATGCTGTAGTAGGTAACAAGCCACCGAACCAACCATTACCAATGTGGTAAGGTAAGGACATTGATGTATAACGAATACGGGTTGGGAACATTTCTACCAACATGGCAGCGATAGGACCATAAACCATAGTTACTAAGATAACCAAGTAAGTAAGAATAGCAATCACCACTACTTTATTTACTTTAGCTGGATCAGCTTTAGCTGGATAGCCTTTTTCTTTCAATGCAGCAGATAAAGCAGCAGCCATTTGACCGTCTTTTACTTTAGCAGCAGCCGCTTTTGCATTTTTATCAAATGCAGCCAAGGCAGCAGTTGCAGCTTTAATGTCGGCTTCTGGTTTGTTAGCCGCTTTAACCTCTTCCAACTTTTTAGCAGCAGCAACTTTTGCGTCAGCAATGTCGGCTTCTGTTAAGTTAGCAGAGCTGTAGCTAGTCACTACCACATCACCAATTTTAATGGTGGCTGGTGTACCGGCTGGAGCGTCAACTGTTTCATAGCTAACTGATGATGATGCTAATTTTTGTTTAGCAATATCACATGAGCTAGTGAATTTCACTGTACCAGTTGGGTTGAACTGGAATGAACATTCAGCTGGATCAGCAGTTACCACTACTTTGCTAGCTTGTTGAGCAGCATGTAAGTCGGGGTTAGCTGCTTTTGTTAACGCATTAAATACTGGGAAATATGTTAATACTGCTAACAAACAACCAGCCATAATAATTGGCTTACGGCCAATTTTGTCAGATAAAGAACCAAATACGATGAAGAATGGTGTACCGATAATGAGTGATGCAGCCACAAATAAGTTAGCAGTTGCGCCGTCCACTTTTAACGCTTGGGTTAAGAAGAACAAAGCGTAAAACTGACCTGTGTACCAAACTACTGCTTGACCAGCTGTTAAACCAACCAATGCCAAGATCACAATTTTCAAGTTTTTCCATTGACCGAAAGACTCAGACAAAGGAGCTTTAGAAGTTTTACCTTCGGCTTTCATTTTAGCGAAAGCGGGTGATTCGTTCATTGATAAACGAATCCAAACGGAAATACCCAATAAAATAATGGATACGACGAAAGGAACGCGCCAGCCCCAATCAGCAAATGCGTCTTCACCGATGGCAACACGTGTACCTAAAATTACCATTAAAGATAAAAACAAACCTAAAGTAGCGGTTGTTTGAATCCATGCTGTGTAGGCACCACGACGGCCTTGTGGTGAATGCTCAGCCACATAAGTAGCAGCACCACCGTACTCACCACCTAAAGCCAAACCTTGCAACATACGCAAAGCGATCAAAATAACAGGAGCTGCTACACCGATAGTGGCGTAATTTGGCAAAATACCTACGATAAATGTAGATAAACCCATTAATAAAATGGTAACCAAGAAAGTATATTTACGGCCAATCATGTCGCCTAAACGGCCGAACACTAAAGCACCGAACGGGCGAACAATAAAGCCTGCAGCAAAAGCCAACAAAGCAAAAATGAACGCTGAGCCTTCATCAAGACCACTAAAGAATTGCTTAGCAATAATGGCTGCTAATGAACCATATAGGTAAAAGTCATACCATTCAAATACTGTACCCAGTGAAGAAGCGAAGATAACCTTCTTTTCTTCGGGTGACATTGGGCGAATCTCATTTGCCATAAATTACTCCTCTAATGTAATAGTTCCTAAACTGGACAGGTGGACTTTGTTTGACCAGGCTTGCACTCGTCTTACATAAGCTGTAATTTAGACCTAGACCTAGGGTAAGCCCTATCAAAATTCAGTAAATATTTTGATTTCAGTCTTTCAGAAATGAACCTTGATTGCATTAATTGTCTAATTTATGATTCAATTAACTGGTTAAAATTCATCTACGCTTTTTGCGTTTTCTCATATTTTTATCATTTGGAGACTATTTTGAAATTGGCTTTGTTATCCGATCTTCACGCCAATTTACATGCCCTTGAGGCCTGTTTATTACATGCCAAAAATCAAGGTGCAAACCGATTTGCATTTTTAGGCGATTTAGTGGGTTATGGTGCCTTTCCAAACGAAGTCACCCAATTGGTCATGCAATATCACGATGAGGGAGCTCTGGTAATTAAGGGCAATCATGATGAAATGGCGGTTAATCCACCCATTGTGGTTGAAACCTATGGAGCAAGTACAGCCGCTTGGACTCACGATCAGCTCAACAATGAACAACTACGATTTCTTGATCAACTTCCGCTATCTTTGCAAGAAGATGAATGTTTTTTAGTCCATGCCAGTGCCGACGAGCCCCATAAATGGCGCTATGTGACCGACGAAAGAACCGCTAGCAACAGTCTTGCTGCAGTGACCGTTTGGCCTAAGGTAAGGTATGTGTTTTGTGGCCATGTGCATCAACAAACTCTTTATTACCGAGGTAAAGGGCCAAGCTTAATGCAATTCACTCCTCACCCAACTGTGCCTATTCCAGTGAATAAACACCGCTCATGGTTGGCTACCGTGGGATCAGTCGGACAACCCCGAGATGGCAACAATAGAGCCATGTACGCCATACTAGATACTGATAAAAATCAATTAATTTTTTTTAGAGTCGCTTATGATTATCTAAGCGCAGCTCAAGCAATCCGTGATGCTGGCATTCCTGAATTTTTTGCAAACCGATTGGAAACAGGCAGATGAAAAAATTAGCTCCCGGCGAACCACTAGATGGTTTTCAAGTAGTAGAGTGTTTACACGCTGGTGGTATGGCTCATGTTTATCAAGTCACTTATGCTGATGGTAGTACACCTGGTTTTGACATGGCCATGAAAGTACCCAAAATGACAGCGGGTGATGGTGCTGAAAACATTGTAGGCTTTGAAGTAGAACAACAAATTTTGCAAGTCTTAGAAGGGCCACATGTACCTCGTTTTGTGGCTGCTGGTGATCTTGAAAACACACCCTATTTGGTGATGGAATATGTGAAGGGTAAAACCCTTGATCATTGGACAACTCAAGCCAAAAAATTATCTAATTTAGAAATCTGCCAACTAGGTATATCGGTTGCGCTGGCAATGCATAGCCTGCACCAACAAAATGCAGTGCATCTCGACTTAAAACCAGCCAATATTATTATTAAAGAAAATGGTAGCGCTGTATTACTCGATTTTGGCTTGTCTTATCATGCCCATTATCCCGATTTATTAGCAGAGCAACTACGTAAAGCGGTGGGCTCTCCTGCTTGGATTGCCCCAGAACAGGTAGTAGGTGTACGAGGTGACCCCAGAAGCGATATTTTTGCTTTAGGCGTCATGCTGTATCAGCTGTTAACTGCTGAATTGCCATTTGGTGAACCTACCACCACAGGAGGCCTACGCCAACGGCTCTGGATGGATCCTCAACCAGTTCGACAACTCAATCCAGAAGTGCCTGAGTGGTTGCAAGAAATTGTCATGCGTTGTTTAGAATCTGAGGCAGCTAAGCGCTATCCATCAGCGGCTCATTTGGCCTTTGATTTACGCCACCCAGAGCAGGTCAAAGTGACGGCTAGAGGTAAAAAAATCAAAGGTACTGATTTTAAAACCCACTTTAAACGTTGGATCAAAGCAGCTGGTATGCAATACCAGCCCAGCCCTTTAGCCACTGAACAAATTGAATCAGTACCCATTGTAATGGTCGCTGTACCGCATCAAGACGTCACCGATGCTACTTTGTACTCATTAAGACAAGCAGTAGAGCGATCTTTGGGCACTAGGCCAGGTGCACAATTAGCTTGTGTGACTGTTATTTCTGGCTCCTCTGCATCCAATAATGCCAACAGTGAAACTACGCTCCAAAGGCAGCATCTTAATCACCTCAAACAATGGGCTCAAGGTCTTGACTTAAACAACCATCAAGTCTCCTATCATGTTTTGGAATCAAGTGATGTAGCTCATGCTTTAATTGAATACGCCAAAGGAAACCACGTGAGTGTGTTGGTAATGGGGGCTGCTACCCATGGTTTACAGACCCAAAGATGGTTAGCGACTATTCCAATTAAAGTCGCTATGGATGCCCCCTGTACCGTTATTTTGGTGAAACAAGCTCTACCCTTTGACAAATTATTTGAGTTGGCTGATGACAACAGCACCTCCTAATCTTATTAGTTAGTTTGAAGTCCTAGAATCATTCATCAACCTCATCAAAAACTATTTTTTGATGAGGTTGATTATTTGGTGAATGCTTTAGCTGTATAGAGCTATTGCAAAAATTGATGACTCTCCTATGACAGTTATCAATTGGTGTTACCCATTGCTTTTCATATCTTTTCTAACTTGTGTATGATTAGCCCATTCATTAAAAAAATAGAGGCAGTATTGACACTGTTTTTTGATTTTTATTCTGGCTATTTTTCTGGCTTTATCAGTTCAGTTCATTGATTCAAGCCACACCCTAGCCTAGCTTACAGTACACCTTTTGAATACTCTTCATCCTTATGAGCTCATCAATTAAAATCCGAGGTGCCAGACAGCACAATCTTAAAAATCTAGATTTAGATATTCAAACGGGTGAGCTCACCGTAGTTACAGGGCCAAGTGGCTCTGGCAAATCAAGTTTGGTGTTTGATACCCTTTATGCTGAAGGACAACGCCGATACGTAGAAACTTTTTCTGCCTATGCTAGGCAGTTTTTAGATCGTATGGATAAACCTGCGGTCGATAAAATTGAAGGTGTGCCACCCGCTATTGCGATTGATCAAACCAACCCAGTTCGCTCGTCTCGCTCGACAGTAGGTACTATGACCGAACTCAATGATCATTTAAAATTGTTATGGGCCAGAGTCGGACAATTATTTGATCAAAAAACTGCCTCACCAGTTCAACATGACACGGCACAAACTATTTATGCTCAGTTATTGATCAAAGCACAAGAACTTAATAACCCACGTTTAGCACTGAGTTTTCCGGTGCATTTACCGGCCAATACCAGTCAGCAACAAATGCAAGATTGGTTGTCCGCTAGTGGCTATACCCGTACCTTAGGCCAACGCACCATTACTATTGCTAATCCTGATTTTATTCAAGATGCTTCTAGTAAGACTTCTGCAAAAAAATCAAAAGTCAATGTGGCTGAAACACTAGAACAAATTGTGGTAGACGTTATTGCCGACCGATTTCGTATTATCAACACCGATCAAGCCAGAGCCTTAGATGCCATAGAACAATGTTTATTGCGTGGCAATGGCAGAATCGATGTGCACTTATTACCTGAAAGCACTGACAACGCGTCCGAGGGCAAAACCGCCTATCAGGACACTGTATGGCGCTACTCCAAAGGCCTACACTGTCCAGAAAGTGATTTGCATTACACCGAGCCCACAGGTTCTATGTTCTCATTTAACTCTGCCGTAGGTGCTTGCCCTGCATGTAGGGGTTTTGGCCGAGTAATTGGGGTAGACTTTAATTTGGTCGTTCCCAATGACAAGCTCACCTTAAGGGCTGGTGCGATCAAACCCATACAAACACCTGCATGGAAAGAATGCCAAGATGATTTGATGCGTTTTTCTGAACAAGCTGGTATTCCCCGTGACACGCCTTATTACCAATTAACTCAAGAGCAAAAAGATTGGGTCATAGAGGGTTCGCCCAACTGGAATGGTAAATGGAATCAACAATGGTATGGTGTCAGACGCTTTTTTGAATACCTAGAAACCAAATCCTACAAAATGCATATAAGGGTTTTGTTATCTAAATACCGCAGCTATACACCCTGTCCCACCTGCAATGGTGCCAGACTACAACCCGAATCTTTATTATGGCGTGTAGGTAGCAAAGAAGACGCCGATGCAGTGTTGCACCCCAGTGCTCGATTTATGCCTAAAGGTGTCAGCTGGAGCAGGGCACAATTAGAAGCCTTACCTGGTTTATGTTTGCATGATGTGATGCAATTGCCAATAGAAAAATTACAAGTATTTTGTAGCCGTCTCTACAGCAGTATGCAGGAGCCACAAAGTACAGATGTCGCCATTAGTCCTTTAGACTCGGCCGAGAAAAAAGCCCAAAAACAAATCCTAGATGAGATCCGCACCCGTTTGTTTTATTTATGTGATGTAGGCATTGGTTATTTAACTCTCGATAGGCAAAGCCGTACTTTAAGTGGTGGCGAAGTACAACGTATCAACCTTACTACTGCGCTTGGCACTTCTTTGGTCAATACCTTGTTTGTTTTAGATGAACCTAGTATTGGTTTACATCCCAAAGATATGCACCGAATTACAGAAGCCATGCTACGCCTGCGCGATGCCGGCAACACCTTGGTGGTGGTAGAACATGACCCACAAGTAATGATCGCTGCTGACCGAGTAATTGATATGGGTCCTGGCCCTGGTGCGCAAGGTGGCTCCATTGTATTTGATGGCTCGGTGCATCAACTCAGACACGCTGACACTTTAACTGGCCACTATTTAGGCGGCCGAAAAACTATTCCTAATGGCTTAAAACGCTTGGTGCAAGAAAATACACCACGATTAATTTTAACGGGTGCCCGAGAAAACAATTTAAAAAATCTAAGGATTGAATTTCCGCTACACCGTATGGTGTGTATAACGGGTGTAAGTGGCTCGGGTAAATCCACTTTAATGCAAGATGTATTAGCCCCTGCATTACTTAGGCATTTTGGTAAACCCACCGAATCGGCTGGCTTACATGATGAATTATTAGGCACTGATTATTTAAGCGATGTGGTGTTTGTTGATCAATCTCCTATTGGCAAAAGTGCTCGCTCTAATCCCGTGAGTTACATTGGTGCATGGGACCATGTGCGCCATTTATTTGCTCAAACCGAATTAGCCCACAGCCGAGGCTACACGGCCGGTAAATTTAGTTTTAATGGCGGTGATGGTCGTTGCCCAATGTGCGGTGGCTCTGGTTTTGAGCATGTTGAAATGCAATTTTTAAGCGATATTTATTTACGCTGCCAAGAATGTGATGGCAAACGTTATCGACCCGAAATTTTGGAAGTCACCATCAACCGCAAAGGTCAGACTCTTCATGTGGCAGATGTATTAGATTTGACTGTAGCTCAGGCATTGGATTTATTTCAACAAGATCGTGAACTGGTAAAAGCCCTACAACCAGTGGTCGATGTGGGACTCGATTATGTCAAGCTAGGCCAACCCGTTCCCACATTGTCGGGCGGTGAAGCACAACGTTTAAAACTAGCCGCTTATTTAGTGGAAGCGGTCAAATCTCAATCGGCTAGCAAACAAAAGTTGGCTCAAAAAGGCATGTTGTTTTTATTTGATGAGCCTACTACAGGTTTGCATTTTGATGATATTGCTAAACTCATGCGTTCATTGCGCCAGCTAATTGATGCAGGTCATTCGGTATTTTTAATCGAACACAACTTAGATGTGATGCGAGCTTGCGACTGGATGATTGACTTGGGTCCCGATGGTGGCGAAGCCGGTGGCCAATTAGTGGCTCAAGGCTACCCAGAAGAGTTGGCTAGGCATGCCCAATCCCACACGGCTCAAGCCCTTCGTGATTATGAAGAAACCTTAGGGCTTGGTAATTTAGGCTTAGCCGAATCTACTGCTGTGTGGCAAGAAAACCGACAACAATTACAGATCAAACAAGAGAAAGCAAAAAATCAAATTTCTATTGTGAATGCACAAGAGCATAATCTTAAAGCTTTGTCGGTGAACATTCCTAGAGGTCAATTTAACGTGGTGACTGGGGTAAGTGGCTCGGGTAAATCCACATTAGCTTTTGACATTTTATTTAATGAGGGCCAAAGACGTTACTTAGAAAGTTTAAATGCCTATGCCCGTAGCATTGTGCAGCCTGCTGGCAGGCCAGAGGTAGATGCTGTTTATGGCATACCTCCCACAGTGGCAATCGAACAAAGGTTATCTAGAGGCGGACGTAAATCAACTGTTGGCACTACTACCGAGGTCTGGCATTTTTTACGTTTGTTATATGTGAAGTTGGGCACACAACACTGTATTCATGATAACAGCCCTGTACAGGCACAAAGTCCTGAAATTATTTTGAATCATTTAATGCGCCACTACAAAGGCCAAGAAGTGGGTTTATTAGCCCCACTGGTGATAGCTAGAAAAGGCATTTACACCGAGCTTGCCGAATGGGCACGACCTAAAGGCTATAGCCATTTAAGGGTGGACGGACAATTTGTATCGACTCAAAATTTTCCAAAGCTTGATCGCTTTAAAGAACATTCGATTGAACTACCGGTTTTAAGTTTAACCGTAGAGGCAAGCCAAGAAGCTTTGCTACGCCAAGGTATTGATCAAGCTTTGTTGCACGGCAAAGGCGTGATGATGGTTTTAAGCCAACTAGATGGTCTAGCTCATGCCCTAGAAAACGGCTTAAGCACCTTAGGAGTAGGACAACTTGAAACCTACTCTAGTAAACGGGCTTGCCCTGTGTGTAGCACCAGTTATGCTGAACTCGACCCACGAATGTTTAGTTATAACAGCAAACAAGGTTGGTGCCCAGATTGTGTGGGGACTGGTTTAGCACTGAGCAAAGAGCAACGCAAAATTTTAGATGACACTTTGCCCAATGAAGATAATAAAGGCAGAGAACAAAGTTTTATGGAGCCCGAGTTGGACGATGCCCCCACCGGCAGCTGCCCTACTTGCTCGGGAAGCCGACTCAATCCCACTTCTAGGGCGGTTCGATTTGGCCCCATTAAGGGTGAAAAATTGGGTATTGCCGATATTGCAGCCAAAAGTATTGATGAACTGATTGATTGGGTCCAATCAGTTCAAGCACCCCATGCTTTAAGCACTCGAGATTTTGAGATTGCCCGTGACCTGATCGCAGAAATTGCCTCTCGACTGGAGTTTTTGCAGCAAGTTGGATTAGGGTATTTAACGCTAGACCGTGGCGCTCCCACTTTAAGTGGTGGTGAAGCCCAACGTATTCGTTTGGCCGCCCAATTAGGTAGCAATTTACAAGGTGTTTGTTATGTTTTAGACGAACCCACTATTGGACTACACGCTCGGGACAATCAAATTTTATTAAAAGCCCTGCATTCTTTAAGCGATAAAGGCAACACCTTGGTGGTAGTCGAGCACGATGAAGACACAATTAGGCATGCCGACCATATTATTGATATTGGCCCTGGGGCGGGTATTCGAGGTGGTAATTTAGTGGCACAAGGCAGCTTGCAAGATGTAATGAATGTAGCGGACTCTTTAACGGGTCGTTATTTGCGAGATGCCATGAAGCACCCGCTTAATCCTAGGCGCAATATGGATACCGAGTCCAATATGGAAGCTGCAGCACAAGCCCCAATTGAGCCTAAAAAAGTCAGCAAAAGCAAAACAAAAGCCAAGGCAACCAGCGCTTCAGATGAATTAGCCACAGCCGATGTTTCAGTCGCTAAATCGATTGAATTGATCAATGTGAACCTGCACAACTTGCAACATTTAAATGCCAGTATTCCACTTAAACGATTGGTGGCAATTACTGGTGTAAGTGGCTCTGGAAAATCCACTTTAGCCCGGGAAGTATTGTTAAGCAATGTACAAAATCTAGTCCAGCAAGCCAGCACCAAAGCCGGCCGTGATGCCATGCTAGCTGGTAATGGCCCTGCCTTAGAGTTTGTAGAACAAATCACCGGCTTTGAATCGGTTGATAAGGTATTAGAGGTGGATCAAACCCCTATTGGCAAAACGCCACGAAGTTGCCCTGCCACCTATATTGGTTTTTGGGATGTAATTCGCAAACTTTTTGCCGACACCTTAGAAGCCAAAGCACGTGGATATAGCGCCAGCCGTTTTAGTTTTAACACCGGTGAGGGCCGATGCCCCAGCTGCGAAGGACAAGGCATGCGCACCATTGGTATGAGTTTCTTGCCCGATGTAAAAGTGGTGTGCGAAACCTGTAAAGGTGCACGTTTTAACCCAGAAACCCTAGCCGTGACTTGGCGTGGTAAAAACATTGGCCAAGTTTTGCAAATGGAGGTCGATGAAGCCGTTGATTTTTTTGCCACTATGCCGGCTATTGCCTATTCCCTACAGTTATTAAAAGATGTGGGCCTAGGTTATTTAACTTTGGGCCAAGCCTCCCCCACTTTAAGCGGTGGCGAGGCCCAACGCCTTAAATTAGTCACTGAACTGAGCAAAGTAAGAGATGACATCACCCGTCGGGGGCAAAAAACACCGCACACACTTTATGTGCTTGACGAGCCCACCGTGGGTTTACATATGGCAGATGTGGCCAAGCTCATTTCGGTACTGCACCGCTTAGTGGATGCCGGCCATAGTGTAGTGGTCATTGAACATGACCTTGATGTGATTGCCGAAGCCGATTGGATTATTGACCTAGGCCCTGAAGGTGGCAAAAACGGCGGGCAAATTGTTGCTACGGGTAGCCCAGAACAAGTGGTGCAAAGCCAAAGTCCTACTGGTAAGGCCTTAAGTGCCGTACTTTATCGTTAAAAATATATCGAAAAATTATTTTTGATAGCAAAAACCCCTTATCTGCGTCAGAATTTGACGTGAGTTAAGCTTATGATTCTGAATATATTTTTATTAGGCATTAATGAAAGCTAATCAACATAAAGAACCTGTGGGTTCAGTTATAGGGTGATGTTTTGATCTGCTTAGCTTAAAGCAAGTGTTTCAAAATTTGACCTTATTTCTTGGTTTGGCTTTGCCACTCATGCCGTAAAAATTCTTCTTTGTTCTTTTCATCCAGTCCCGAATCTTCCCAAACAGCAAACTGCTGAAGGAAGATTCTTTTGCCTTTTGTTTTACATTTTTACTTTTATGACTGCTTTTATTCAATTTTTTGTTTTAGCTTTTAGTTTGTTTTTAGCTGTTGCTGGGCAAGCTTTTGCCTTTGAGGGTACCGTTGTAGGTGTAGCCGATGGCGATACAGTGACCGTATTAGATGCACAAAAAACCCAGCATAAAATTCGCCTCTCTGGCATTGATGCACCCGAAAAAGCACAGGACTATGGTGAACGTTCTAAACAAAATCTATCTAATTTAGTTTTTGGTAAAAAGGTGACCATACCCGACACAACTAAAGACCGTTATGGCAGAACAATTTCTAGAGTTTTAGTAAATGGCAAAGACGCAGGCTTAGAGCAAATTAAAGGCGGATTTGCTTGGCATTACAAAAAATACCAAAAAGACCAACAACCTAGCGATAGAGTTTTATATGCCCAGGCTCAAGAAAAATCTCAAAGTGCCAGAGTGGGCTTGTGGGCACTGGCCAATCCAGTTGAACCAGAGGCCTTTAGACGTAATGCAGGTGGTACACGAACTGCAGCGGGTCAAACATCATCGGCTGGAACCAATCCATTAACTAGCGACTGCCCATGTAGTAGCAATAACTTATGTACCGGCCCTAAAGGGGGACGTTATTGCATTAACAGTAACGGTAATAAGTCATACCAACAACAATAATTAGATTCATTTCAAAACGAGTTTTTTTGATTTATGATTGTTTTAAGAACACTTGCTCATCATTTTTGTACACTAACTCATGTTTGAGTTGGAATTAGCAGTTTCTTTAATTGGTTATTGAATAGGTTTTAACAATGAATATTCTGATGTTGCATGGTGTCAATCACAATATGTTTGGTCAACGTGACCCTGTGCAATATGGCACAGCCACCTTATCCGATATTGATCAAAGCCTACAAGTCTTAGGACAAGAGTTAGGTGTAAAAGTCGATAGTTTTCAGACCAATCATGAGGGTGAAATGTGTGAACGAATTCATCAAGCCTATCGTGACGGGGTAGATGGAGTGCTTATTAATGCGGGGGCTTGGACACACTATAGCTATGCCATTCGAGACGCTATTGCCATCTTAACCTGCCCTGTAGTAGAGTTGCATATGTCCAATATTCACGCCCGTGAAGCGTTTCGCCATCATTCAGTTTTGGCTGATATTGTGACGGGGCAAATTGCCGGCTTTGGCATTGATAGCTATGCCCTAGCTTTAAGAGCGGCAGTAAGTGCGGCAAAAAAATCTAAAAAATAAGCTGTTTGACGAGCTGGCTCTTGTGCCATTTTGGTACAGAAAAAAGGGGTATAGCTGGCTTTCTTGAATAAAGCACTACTTGCTTGTAGACTTGAGTTGATATCTTTATAAAGGAATAATGATGACTCTGTTAATTTTAGGTTTAGTGATTTTTTTAGGCATCCATTTAACTCAAGCACTTTTGCCCCAACAAAGACAAGCAGCCATCACCAAGTTAGGCCCTAATGGCTGGAAGATTTTGTATTCTGTCATTTCTATTATTGGTTTTGCACTCATTATTTTGGCTTATCCACAAGCCAAAGCAGCTGGAGGTTGGATTTGGACACCACCTGTGGGTATGCGTCATGCCAACTCTTTATTTACCTTGGTGGCCTTTATTTTATTGGTTGCGGCCTATGTTCCGGGTAATCATTTCAAGGCTAAACTCAAGCACCCCATGACCTTATCCATCAAAGTATGGGCATTAGGTCATTTATTAGCACACGGTTCTTTAGCTGGCATTATTGTTTTTGCCTCGTTTTTAATTTGGGCTGTTATTGTTTTTAAAATCAACCGCCAACGTGACCGTGCTAACAATGTAGTGGCTGCTACCCCTAAGTTATCTGCCACCCTTATCACCTTGGTAGTCGGTGTATTAGCTTGGGCTGGTTTTGCATTTTGGGGTCATTTGGCTTTAATTGGGGTAAGCCCGATTGGTAGGTAAGTCATTGACATCCTCCCCGTCGTTTACGGCGGGGATTCCTACGGCGCTACGCATGGATTTCTCCTTGCTTAGTCACTTAGCGTTTCACGATATTTAAGTATTCAGCCTCAAGTGTTGGATCTTGACGGATTGCGTTGTGCATAGAGATAGCAGCCATGCTCACAAAGTCCCGAAAAACTTCGTAGCGATGCCTATGGGCTGCGATTTTGTTGAAGGAACGCACGAAGTCGCCCCACGCTGGATGTCGAGAGATTGACATACACCACGCGTTTTAAAAAGCGTGCAAAGACCTGGCTTCTAACCAGTGTCATGCACTGGTTAGAAAAAGCCGTTTGCCCTAGCACACCGCTAACAAGCGGGCACCAAAGTCAAAGGCCACGATTCCTGCCGTCCATCTTAAAAAGACGAAAAGCAGGAACGTGGCTTGATACCACAAACGCGGCGGATATTACAAAAAAGAATGCGCTTGTCAAATAACATTCGAAGCATTTCACAAGGCTTCGAATGCAAGCAGGGTGCAAAGCACCTTGCTGGACTGCAGGTTAAGCCCTATGCATAGTTAAAAAACGTACTAGAACGTTTGCGTACGCAAAAGAACCAGATAAAAGCCGAGCTGCTACGGTTTAATACTTTCCAATTTATGAACACAAACGAAGCCTAAAAACGTAGCTGGTAAGGTGGTAGGGTGGTAGGGTTGGCAGCTTACTGTTATTCATAAATGCCCGTATCTGAATTACCAAAGAAATCTAAAGTGGTCGTAAATACTAAAAATTGAAAAAATCCACCTTACTACTTACTGTTGTCTTCTAACGTATTAAAATAAGCAAATAGCCTAAGTGACAAGAATATAGTCCATCAAGTCAATGTATTGCCCCAATACACATTTTGCTAATTTATTGTAGAGATTAACAATAGTCTACACCCCATATATTAAAATATGGTATAGTTTGAATCGCTAAGTCCACCTAACATTAGTTTCATCGCTACACTGTCACGCTTAAAACGCATGCACTGTTGTCTTGTTCTAAATGCTTCAACACATTTTACCAAAAAAGGCAATCGAGTTGGGTGCAACGAATGTGATAAGTAATTAATTTGCATTGAAATTTTATCTTGAAACTCAATCTATACGACTGATTTCTTGCTACTATGCATTAAGTGCCTTCGAAATATGAATCAACTAGATTGGAGTTTAAGTTCCTTATGAAATTCGCTTACGAAGACATGAGCGATGCTCAGTTCGAGACCTTGATCGTTCTTTTGTGCCAGCGGTTACTTGGCGTTTCCGTTCAAGGTTTCGCAAAAGGACCTGATGGAGGACGGGATGCCAAGTTCATAGGAACAGCGGAACTACATCCAAGCAAGGCAGCACCGTGGGTCGGAACAACTATAGTCCAAGCCAAACTTATAACCGTAACTTCTCTGAGTCCGATTTTTTTAGCAAAACTGCAGCAAACACGATGTTGGGCAAAGAAATTCCCCGAATCAAAAACCTGTGTGAAGCCAAGCAACTCGATCACTATATGCTGTTTGCCAACCGTCGGTTAGCGGGCAATGCGGAAACAGAGATACGCGAATACATCTCTTCACAGTGCTCAATTCCTTCTTCATCGATTTATTTGTGCGGGCTAGAGCAACTTGAAATCTGGTTGAGGCGTTTCCCAGATGTTGCAATAGAAGCAGACCTTGACCCAGTCGATTCACCTTTGATCGTCAGCCCCGATGACTTGGCAGAAGTAGTGCAGGCATTGGCTCGACAAATAGAGAGCTTGACCACCCAGCTTGACGATCCACCGACTGTTCGCGTGACCTATGAGCAGAAAAACTCACTTAACAACATGAGTGCAGATTACGCAAGGGCGC
>JALQUL010000253.1 GCA_023260735.1 Limnohabitans sp.
TTTTTACAGCCAACGTTAAAGGCTTAATGCCCAGCAAAGAAGACTTTAAACACCTCATTCCTGCTGTTTTACGCGGCACTGGTTTAGGATCTGTATTGGGTATTCTGCCAGGTGGTGGTGCAGTAATGGCCGCTTTCGCAGCCTATACTCTCGAGAAAAAAACCCAACTCAAACTAGGTGAGGTGCCTTTTGGACAAGGTAATATTAGGGGGGTTGGTGCTCCAGAAGCCGCTAACAATGCGGCTTCACAAACTTCATTTATTCCCTTGCTTACTTTAGGTATTCCACCCAATGCCGTCATGGCTTTAATGGTGGGTGCCATGACGATTCACAATATTCAACCAGGTCCTCAAGTCATGACCAGCAACCCAGAATTATTTTGGGGTTTGATTGCTTCTATGTGGATTGGTAATGCGATGTTAATTGTGCTTAACCTGCCTTTAATTGGCCTATGGATTAAGCTGTTGTCTGTACCTTATCGTTGGTTATTCCCGGCCATTGTATTGTTCTGTGCGATTGGTGTTTATTCTACTAATAACAATACCTTTGATATTTGGATGGTAGGTGTATTTGGTTTAATTGGTTATATTTTTATTAAACTTGGTTGCGAGCCAGCTCCTTTGTTATTGGGCTTTGTTTTAGGCCCCATGATGGAGGAACACTTAGTGAGGGCTTTAGCTAAATCACGTGGTGATTGGAGCGTATTTTTTACCCGTGGCTTATCTTTAAGTTTATTGCTTATTTCTTTAGCCTTAATTTTAATTGTGTTTTTACCTTCTATCAAGAAAAAACGCGAGGAAGCTTTTGTCGAAGATTAAGAGGCTAGAGCTGTTTCGCATTAAGTAGAACCCTTTCAAAGGTTCTACTTAATGCGAAATGTAATTGGCAACGTTTAGGTAGCGCAAATGAGTGTCTTAAAACTACTTCACTGGGCCAAAATTTAACAAGCCTTTTAAAGAGCTATTACAACGGCTCAAGAACATCAAATCTTGCGCAAACCGATGAATAAAAATTGTTTCTACCAATTTGTTATTTGTCAAACTAACCGTTCACTCAGTTCATTAAAGTGAACTGAGTTTTTTGATTCGCTGTTGAAACGGGGACTATCTTGAATTTATTGCAACACCCATTGCGCTTAGAACTACACGACGAGGTGCATTCTAGGCCATCTGACTCGGTGATAACACCAGCGGCAGTATTGAGGTTGGTATTGTGGTTAGAACCACAACAAAAGCTTGAAAATAAAGCACATTTACTTCGCTTATTAAACGCATTTCAGATCGAAGAATATGATTTTAAAGGTAATCATTTCAAAGCCAATTTAGGGCAGCTCACATTGCGCTGGGAAATGCACACGGAGTTTGTAACCTATACTTTTTTTAAATCTAATTATCAACAAGAAATTGGTCAAGATTTTGTTTTTGATTTCATAGAGCAGAAGGCACCCAATTGGTTAAGTGAAATGCGGGGTAGTTTATTGAGTGCAGTTTATGTTTGGGTGCAAGAAGGTGCCACCCCTCCTCAAGACACACTCAAAACAGCACTCGACCTCCAACTGTTTAATCCTGAAGCCATAATGGGTTCTTCCGTAGCGGAAGGTACTGCCCATGTTTATTCAGATTTTCTACTTGATAAAAACGGTTTTTCCCATTTTTATATCCCCACATTTGGGATTACCCAACGGCGATTAGGCAGAACTATACAACGCTTGCTAGAAATTGAAACTTATCGAATGACAGCATCGGTTGCTCTACCAGCGGCAAAAAATGCAATGGGTTTATTAAACGCTTATGAAGATGAATTGGCTGATTTAGCCAAAGCTATTACAGAGGCTAAAAAAGAAGATGAAACTTTGTTGCTTGATCGTCTTACCTTATTAGCCGCCAAAGTAGAAAGTCTGTATGCACAAACCCATTCTAGGCTTTCGGCAGCCGCCGCTTATTTTGACTTATTAGATCGAAGAATTTTTGATGTGCGTGAGCAGCGTTTAAAGGGCTTACAAACTTTGCGTGAGTTTATGGACCGTAGGCTTAACCCTGCTAGAGGTACTTGTGCTGGCGCTTTAAGAAGGCAAGAGGCTCTTTCTGCAAGAGTTTCTAGGGTAAGTGATATGTTAAGAACCAGAGTTCAAATTGAGCAGCAAGAAAGCAATCAGGCCATTTGGACTAGTATGGATAAGCGTCAAAATTTACAGTTGCAATTACAAGCAACTGTAGAGGGTTTATCGGTGGCTGCTATTAGCTATTACATGGTAGGTTTAGTGAGCTATGTTGCTAAAGGGGCTAGCAAAGTGGGCTGGCCATTTAGCGCAGATGGCACTGCTGCGACAGTCTTACCCCTTATTGTCCTGTTAGTATGGTGGTCTTTACGTAAACTTCACCAAAAATTACATCGACATGTCTGAAATTAAGCCAATGGTAGACTTTAACAAAGACAAATGGGTAGGTCTTATTTTGGCTACAGTGGGGGCAATTGCTTTTAGTGGTAAGGCAATTGTAGTGAAATTGGCGTATCAATACGGAGTCGATGCTATTACCTTACTAATGTACCGAATGTTATTTGCATTGCCTTTGTTTTTACTCATATTGTGGTGGGCGAGTAAAAAATCGAGTGCGGCGCAATACCAATTAAGTATTCAAGATGTTTTAGGTGTGATAGCCCTTGGTTTTTTGGGGTATTACATGGCTAGT
>JALQUL010000331.1 GCA_023260735.1 Limnohabitans sp.
GAACCCTCTACATCGTATTTAACGCCGGGTGTACCTGCCTTTTCCATCACACCTACCATTAAAGGTTGTTGCAATTGATGATCTTGGGCTCGCATAGAAGCGACTTGACCCGCAAATTGCAATTGTGTTTTTTCTAGATTAAGCGCTAGTTGTTTGGTGTTAATGGTGTTACTACCGTTTACCCAAACACTTTGTGGACCTTTAAAGCTTTGTTCTAGCGCTTTCACTAACAAATGCATACGTGCATGAACATAGTCATCTTGGGGCTTGTTATAGCGTTGTTTAAATTCTGCATAAAACGCATCACTGCTTTGTTGGTCGACTTTACTAGCGGCAGTTAAACCTGGCATTACCGTCCAGTTGGGTAACCAATCCGCTACTGCAATCACTTTCCCAATACCTGCATCGCCAATGGCACTAGGTGCACCTAAAGCATTGCCGTAAAAGGTATAGAATTTGCCAGTATAACCAGCCTCTTTGGCGGCCTTTACTAACAAGGTTAAATCATTACCCCAGTTGCCAGTCATAACCGCTTGTGCGCCCGCGCTCATTATTTTTGCAATATAAGGGGAAAAGTCTTTCACCTTACCAATTGGGTGAAGCTCTTCACCAACAATTTTAATATCGGGTCTTTGGCTTTGAATTTGGCTTTTAGCTTCTTTTAAAACGGCTTGTCCAAAACTGTAATCTTGGCCAATTAAATAGACATTTTTAACACTGCTGTCTTGTTTTAAAACATGCATTAAAGCGGTCATGCGCATATCGGCATGAGCATCAAATCTAAAATGCCAAAAGCTGCATTTCTCATTGGTTAAAATAGGATCAACCGCAGAATAATTTAAAAACACTACTTGTTTTTGTGGTTCTCGGTCATTATTTTTATTAATAGCTTCTACCAGTGCTAAAGCCACTGCCGATGAATTACCTTGCATCACAATTTGTGCTCCATCGTCTAGGGCTAAACGCAGTGCATTTAAAGACTCATCAATTTGGCCTTTATTATCGTAACGTTGAAGTTGTAAAAGTTTTTTACCAGTGGGTGAGTTAATTCCACCTTCTTGATTGACTTTATCTACTGCCATTTGAATATTACGAATAACAGCATCACCGGTGTTGGCTAGTGGGCCACTAAAGGATTCGATTAAAGCTATTTTAATAGAATTGGCATTAGCGTTGTTTTGAGCCATGCTGTTAGTGGCATTGAAGGCGCTCAAAACAATAGTGAACACCAAAAAGCCACTTTTAAAAAATTGCAAAAATTTCACGCAATTATCCTCAGAGTTAAAAACCCCTAAAGTGTAGCCTAAAGTCCTGACAGCTAGTTTTCTTAGGTTTTTTAAACCGACAACAATTGATTTTAATAAAACCTACTAGCCATGTAATCGAGAGAAAATAAAGGCTTAACTTTTTTAATCAAGTGCTTGACTCAATGCTGATATCAATATCCTGACAAACACGCACATCAATAATGCAATTTAACAATTTAACTCACATTAGCATTAACAGTTGTATTGACAACTGAATTCCGCCAAGCCAAGGCGGCGTGCATACCTTGGGTTTTACGAATATGTTCAAACTCTGTATTTTCGGGACGGGCATTGGCCTCTATTAAGGTAGCGGTATCAATGGCTGCTAAAAGTGCTTGTTTCATACCGCTTATGTCATAACTGCGGTTAATTGCTTTTTTAGTCATTTGCACCGAGACAGCCGAATAACTTGCCATTTGAGTGGCTATTTCTAGTGCCCTACTAAAGTGCTGCATCTCGCTTGTTACTTCGTTAACTAAACCTACTTCATAAGCACGTTGAGCAGTAATACGGTCATTAGCGCTTAATAACATTTCTTTGGCAAATTTAGCACCTACCAACCAAGGCACAATCATGGCGGCAATGCTAGAACCAAATCGCATTTCTGGCTCGCCCATGAGGGTGGCTTGATCTGCAATAGTTAAATCACAAGCCACTGCCAACTCTAAACCACCCCCAATACAAAATCCATGAATAGCGGCTACCGTGGGTTTAGGGCAATCCCAAAACTGCATGACAAAATCAAAGTCTGATTTTAATACTTCACCCCATTCTTGGGCTGTGGTAATGCCTTGCTCGGCCAATTCTTTTAGATCAAAACCAGCACTAAAAGAAGGGCCGTTAGCACACAAAACTATTGCGCCGATTTCTGCGTTAAGAGTAAAAGTTTTAAGTGCATGCGCCACCTGTGACATCATAGAGCTATTAATTGCATTTCTTTTGGCAGGACGATTTAAACGAATCACACCTACTTTGCCAATTACTTCAGTTTCAATTACCGAATCAAAAACACCTGCCACATTATTATTTTGCGATAGAGACATCAATTAACCTTTGGAAAAATTTAAACAATCATTCAATCAACTAATAGAGTGAAACGCTTACGGAATCATTAAAAAATCAACTGCGGCAATACTTTTGCCCGATACTAATAAAGGGTTAATTTCCACTTCTTTGATTTCGCTCTCTAAGCTCATACACATTTTTATAAAAGATTCAATAACGGCTACCAACTGATCCAAGTCAGCCACCGCTTTTCCTCTGGCTCCTTGTAACAAGGCTGCACCTCGTAAATTGAGAATTGCAGAACGAATCGTGCTGCTGTTGTCATTTGGCAATAACAATGCAACGTCTTTCATAATTTCAACCAATATACCGCCTAATCCGACCGTAAAAATAGGGCCAAATATAGGATCTTTTTTCATGCCTAAAATAATTTCAACACCCTCTAATTGAGTTTGCAACAAGACCGCTCCAGGTACTTTATTTTGAAGTTCTTGCCAGGCTGCCTCAAGCTGCGAGTCACTCCTTATATTTAAAATAACTCCGCCAATATCGGATTTATGTGCA
>JALQUL010000401.1 GCA_023260735.1 Limnohabitans sp.
ATCCACAAATTCAACTGATTTCACACCAAGGTAACGAGGCGCCAGAGACTGACCGCTGGCACACTGATGTGACTTTTAGAAAAAAACCCAATATGGTTTCTATTTTGCGCATTACTGATCTGCCCCCATCCGGTGGCGATACGATGTGGATGCATGCGGGTGCTGCTTTTGAGGCCTTACACCCAAGTTTGCAAACCATGCTATGTGGTTTCAATGCTGAACATGACTTGCCTTGGCATTTTAGAAGAATCGGCGCTTATGAAAAAATAGTCCGAGTCAATACAGCCGCTGGACGGCCTGCTATTACGGCAGCAGAACAGGAAATGAAAATGATTGGTAATAACCCACCAGTCACCCACCCTGTAGTGATTGTTCACCCTATTACCGGGCGAAAAATTTTATTTGTGAATTCTATTTGGACCAAGCGAATTCAAGATTTGCATTTGGATTTAAGCGAGTCCATGTTAAATATGCTGTTTGAATGGGTCAAGAAACCTGAGTTTATGATGCGCTTTAAGTGGGAGAAAGATTCTGTGGCCATGTGGGATAACTGTGCGACACAACATTACGCAGTATTTGACTATGCACCTCACTACAGAGCTGGTCAGCGCTTAACTTGTGGCAGTTTTCTTCCTGCATCATCATAGGTTTAAGCTTTTGTATTAAACAAAAAATTAAATGGAGTAGAGTTCAAAGCCAAGAGTTGTTCTTGGCTTTTTTGTTGGTTAACTTATTGTTTTTTTGCAAAACCTAGATTTTTTTATTTTTTGTTTATTTTTGGGTGGATTAATAAGAGTATATATAGTATATTATTTTAAAAATATTAAAATAGAATAGAAGCTAATATTTTAGATTGAATAACTTTTAAATCAATAAATTCATTAGTAAAAACGCTAAATTAAATTATCAGAAATAAAAATGAATTTTACTAATCAAGCAATTTTTAACACCAGATACTTTCATCTGTGTTGTTTTATTTTTCTGAGTTTACTAAACTTTCATAACCCATATGCTGCTGTTGTAGCGTGTACTCCTTCTACTGGTTTTAATAAATGCACTCGAGTTACCTATTCAGGGTCTAACCAAACATTTATTGTTCCTGCTAAAGTGACTCAAGTCAAAGTTAAAGTATGGGGTGCAGGCGGAGGTGGAAATAACAGTGCTTATTACAATGTCACACCAGGGGGAGGAGGGGGAGGATATGCCACTGGCGTTTTAGCTGTAACACCTGGACAAGTGTTAAACATTACAGTTGGCCAAGGAGGCGTTGTGAATGGAACAAGCACAACTTTTGGGGGAGGTGGTGCTGGTGGTAATAGTGATTTATCAAAAGGATCAAGCGGAGGAGGTATGTCTGCCATTTGGTCGGGTACAGCATTTACATTAGGCAATCAATTAATTATTGCTGGTGGTGGAGGTGGTGCATCTTCAGGTAGTGCCGTAGGGATGGGCTCTGGTGGTGGCGGAGGCAATAAAGGTGGTTCAAATGCTGATACAGCAAGTTCGGGCCAAGGAGGAACACAATCGGCTGGAGGTGCTGCTGCTACGTTTTCGACTGCTTGTACTGCGGTTGCAACTAGTGGATCTCAGTTTGCTGGAGGCACTGGTGGTGTCACAGTTGCTAGGGGTGAGGGTGGTGCTGGTGGTGGTGGTGGTTGGTTTGGTGGGGGAGGTAGTACTTGCCAGCCTGAAAATGGCTTATCAACTCCTAACAGTGGAGCTGGCGGTGGTTCCGCTTATATTAGTAGTGCGAGTTTAACGGCTGCCACGACTACTGCTGGTGTAACATCAACAGCCGGCTCTCTTGGTGGAGCAGCCGGAAATACGGTGGATACGCAATATGTGTTAGGAGTCGGTACCGGTGGAAATGGCGGTGCTACAGGGGCTAGTGCTGGTAATGGTTTGGTGGTTTTTGAATGGAATGAAGCCACTATTAGTGGTTTTGTTTTTCAAGATACGAATGCCGACTTACTTAATTCAGGACAAACAATCGGTGATTCA
>JALQUL010000024.1 GCA_023260735.1 Limnohabitans sp.
ACTGTTGTGAGGCTCGCTAGCGATTAAGCTGCGAGTGCGAAACGTTCGTCGTTTGCAGTTAGTTTTTTGAATGAAGATTAACGAGCCTCAATCATGCTCGACATGCCCTACCACACGTCCGAACCCACGTCGAAACCAGTGCAGCCCCTGAACTTGCTATTTTATGCCGATTCTTGGCTTTTCAAGTGCTTTTTCATTTTTATTTACTGGGCCAATTGATGAAATTGTGCAAATAGTTTTCGCTCTTGCAACACTTGCTCTTGGGTAATACATTTTTTGGAGGCCACGGCCCCAGAAAGTAAATTTCCAGAGGTGGCCAGGATTTTGTTTTTAAAATGTTGCCAAGCATTGCTTTGCCAAGGGTCGGCCACAATATAGCCGGCTTGATTTTTACATTCCGAGCCTTGGCAATTTTTCCAACTGGCAGCATAAATGACTCGACCATCTCGGGTCATGCCTGGAAAGGCACTGGCAATAATCGAGATGTTTTCTGCTTTGCCATTGGCCTCCCAAGGGGCCAGATTAAAACTGGTTTTGAATTGCCTAGAATACCACCATACTTGGCCTAAGTATTCATACACCAGGTCAGCGTTTTGACCATTTCCTACTTGGCGGTCTGCCTTGTTTTGATCTTTGACTTGATCTTTATTCTGTTCAGAAAATCCAAAAGTGACTTTGCCCGATGGGCCTTGTAATTGATCAAGGCTTTGGCATTGGCTGCCACTTTCTCCAAAACCAAAAACACGCATCCATGCCCCACCCTGCTTAGGGTTTTGTGGCATGGCCGCAAACTCTTTGCCACTGACTGAAATCATAGGTAAGGCATACATATTACCGTCGATGTTTAAGCGGTCTAAACACAGGTTTTGGATTTTGCCTTGATCTAACACTTGTTGGGTGGTAGGATCAATGCGAATGGTTTTAGAGCTTAATGTGCCAACGCCTTGCGACTCGCCACGGCCGGCGGCATTGGGCCAACTAAGTGATCTAATTTGTACAGGGGCACTAGTGCGTTGCGGGTAGCTGGTATTGAGTTCGGCTGCAGCGGCATAAAAACCAGTCATGCCAGCATTGAACAAGGGTTGAGCTTTTTCTCCTTGCTCGATAATCGATTGAAAAGTGTAGTGAGCACCACTTACTTCCACTAAATAGCGCCAACTGCCTTGTACTGGAAAAGCTTCGTTGCTGAGTGGTGTTGAGTACACTAAATGACCTTGTTTACTACCTGGTGCAGGAAGCTCGATTAAACTGACTGTGCTTAATTTTTTACCCGAAAAAGACCTTAATACAAATCGACCATCAGGACTAACTCTTTCATAAGCCCCTAATGCGGTATTTTGTAAATCATCTAATCCTACCAGTTCTGGGTCAAGAGCGATGAATTGGTTTTGTGCAATACAAGTGTCGTTTTGCGCTAATGCTAAAGGACAAAAAGTAGCGAGTAATACAGTTAATACTGAGACTAAAAAACTACTTTCAAATGATGTCGATGGGTTTAAATTATGCATTTTTATGAGTAGATGAACTAAGTCGTCAACAGCTGTAGTTGTTAATTAGCGACTGGCTTTGTGGGCTAATGAGTGAATGGAATTGTTGGGGCTGTAAACATTCGTCTTTGCTCTATGGCCATTTGCCAAAATTCACTGGGCATAGCACCTACTATTGGGTGGCCAGCTGTTTTACCTTGCCAAATGAAATAGGCAGTTGGAAAATGCCTATAAGCTAAATTATGAATTAAACCATTAGCACATAAGGCTTGGCTAGGCGCCAATACCTGCGCACTAATTGGTGATAAATTTTGCAACCGGCTTAAAGCGGCCTGCCACTCTTGAACTGGTAGGCGACCATCAACTACTGGTATAAACGTATAAGACAATTGTTTTGCTTGTTCCGCTGCGTTTTTGGCTTCTAATGCCGACAAGACCATTCTTGGAGACCAAACATAAACCAAAGCTTGGTGGGTATTGGATAAGTCTTGGTCTGAAAAACAAGAGGTGTTCATTACACTTTTGCTCTGAGAAGTACCTTGAGCGGATGCTTGAACGGGAACTTGAATAAGTATTTGTGCATGAGATGTCACTAAACCCATCTTGCAAAAAAATATCAAAAAAATGGGCAACTTTGCCCACTCTAAATAGCTAAGCCACTTATTTGGCATCGTCTAACCAGGTCAATAAATCGAGTGGTTCTTGCAATAAAGCATGAGCCCCCCAAGTTTGCACTGCATGCTCCCCCATATAACCCCAGCAAGCTGCCAAAGCAGGCATGCCTGCTGCCAGTGCAGCTTCTATGTCACGTTTATCATCGCCCACATAAACACACTCGTGTGGAACAAGTTGCAAACGTCTTGCCGCCTCTAGTAATGGCTCTGGATGGGGTTTAGAAAATGCGGTGGTATCGCCACTAATATTCACGCTACTAGCATTTAATAGTGGCATTTGCATCACCAATGGGTCGGTAAAGCGTTTGGATTTATTGGTGACTATGCCCCACTTTAACCCCCTATTTTTTAGATTGTCTAATAAATGATCAATGCCATCAAAGGCATAGGTCATTAGCGTCATCCGTGCCTCGTAATTACTAAAAAATTCTTCGCGATAAACTAAAAATTCAGGATGCTCGGGGCTCATATCAAAAGCAACTTTTAACATACCCCTAGCACCTGCACCTGCCATAGGACGATATCGCTCTATGGGTAAAGAAGGTAAATGCCTTTCAATGCGCATTTGATCTGCAGCCAAACCAAGGTCAGAAGCACTATCAATCAGTGTGCCGTCTAAATCAAATAATATCGCTTTGAATTTCATGGGTAGCCTGTAGTTTATTTAAAGAGGGCAATAACAAATTCAAAAATGAACTTATCCAGTAATAGGGCGTTGCGTTGCTAACATATAGTTCACACTGGTATCTTCATTCAGCCAAAACCTATCGGTAATAGGGTTGTATTGCAGGCCTTTGCTGGTTTTTAAATCAAGGCCAGCAGCTCGAATAAAAGAGGCTAACTCGCTGGGCTTAATAAACTTTTGAAAATCATGAGTGCCTTGCGGTACGATTTTTAATAAATATTCAGCTCCTAAAATAGCCGACACATAGGCCTTAGGATTGCGGTTAATAGTAGAGAAAAACACCCAACCACCTGGCTTTACCAATTGTGCGCAGGCTTTTACGACTGACGCAGGATCTGGCACATGTTCTAACATTTCCATGCAAGTGACCACATCAAAAGAGCTTGGTGCTTGCGCTGCTTTAGCTTCTGCACTAATCTCTTCATAAGTTACGTTAGGAGTGACTGCCTCTAAAGCATGTAATTTTGCCACTTTTAACGCTTTAGTAGCTAGATCTATACCATTCACCTGCGCACCTAAACGGGCCATAGAATCGGACAAAATACCACCACCACAACCCACATCTAATATTTTTTTATTTTTAAAGTGAGCTTGTTGGTTCATCCAGTCCAATCTTAATGGATTAATGCGGTGCAATGGTTTAAATTCACCCTCTAAATCCCACCACTTATGGGCTACATCTGAAAATTTTGCAAGTTCTAATGGATCAGCATTGACAAATGAGTCGTTCATAATGTTTTTTATGAGAGTTTATTTGGATAAGCTATTGATTGTAATAGAAAGTAAAAGCCACAAAAAAACCCCAAGAGTGTTGTGTCTTGAGGTTTTTTAGCCAATAACAATGACTTAAGTTAAAGAACTTAAGCTCTTGTAGTTGTTTTTAATTAGCTCGCTTTACGTGAACCCACTACTTCGATTTCTACACGGCGGTTTTTAGCTTGGCCTTCTTTGGTTTTGTTATCAGCGATAGGAGCTTTATCGCCTTTACCTTCTGTGTAAACACGGCTCTTCTCGATACCTTTAGATACTAAATAAGCTTTTACAGCTTCTGCACGGCGTAAAGAAACTTCTTCAGCTTTTTTCTCGCCAGCAGATGAGTGACCTACTACCACTACTACTTCAAGGTTAATACCTTGAATTTTGGCAATTAAGTCATCTAATTTTGCTTTACCAGCTGCTTTTAGAACTGCGTTTGCAGGAGCAAAGAAAGCGTCAGATGCATAAGTTACCTTGGCTGGAGCTGCTACAGGTGTAGGAGCAGGTGCTGGAGTAGGAGCCACTTTAGCAACTTCTGCTATTACTGGTGCAGGTGCAGGAGTAGGAGCTGCAACAATAGCGCCACCGTCACAACCTGGAGCGGCTGTAGCAGGTGTCCAGTTAGCAGTACGCCAGCATAATGCGCTTGCATGGGAGATTTTCCATTGCAAATTGCTGTGGCCAGAGCGCCAGTTATCGCTTGCCGTTGTAGAGCCGTTAGCCATGGCAGAGCCAGCAACTACGATACCAGCGATAAGCAGAGCTAATTTATTCATTTTGTTCATTGTTTGTCCTCAAAATTGGCGGCGACTAAAAAGCCGTTAAGAAACCGGCACAATACATGCACAACATGGAGACCGGTACTTCATTGTGCCACATTTGCAAGGTCAATGGAAATTGATAAAAGCCTATAAAACACCAAAATTTTGAACATTTACTCAATTTCACACTTTTTCTTCTAAAACAAAACCCTATGTTGTAGGCACACAACAAGTTAGCAAGATAAAATACTAGGGTTAAATTACCCTTGGCCTTAGTGCCTCTTTCAGATGACTCAATTTGCAAAAGAAACATTACCTATCAGCCTTGAAGAGGAAATGAGGAGAAGTTACCTCGACTACGCCATGAGCGTAATCGTAGGTCGCGCCTTGCCAGATGCCCGTGATGGTTTAAAACCAGTACACAGACGCGTGTTATTTGCCATGCACGAACTCAACAACGACTGGAACCGACCTTA
>JALQUL010000049.1 GCA_023260735.1 Limnohabitans sp.
TCGGTTGTACAACCAGGGGTGTTGTCTTTTGGGTAGAAAAATAGCACTAAAGTGCTGCCGATATGACTTGAGTTGGTCACTTGCACACCTGAGGTGGCAAGTGCTTCAAATTCGGGGATGAGTTTGTTAACGACGATCGCCATAAGTAGTAAGATGGTCCTGTGGCTGGGCTCACGCTAGCGTCTTGACCATTCAAGTGTTTAGCGCTATTTGGGGGGACAAAACGCCCCCGCCCTAATCCCTCTATTGTACTCTAATACCCTTACTCTCTGGCGATTGGCTTACATATTCTTAAGGGTTTATTGAGCTAAGCCACATTGCAGCGACAACTCTTCGCCCTTCACCTGATAAAACATTGAAAGTTCGGCAGGCGGCTGCCGTATCCATAGTTTCAATTCCAATACCTTTGGCCATTAATGGCCTTAAAAGTGCCGGAGATGGGAACTTTAAGCGTGAACCACTGCCAAACAGCACTAATTCTGGATTTAAATCGGCCATTTTTTGAAAGTCGGCTTCTGTGAGCTCAGCCATAGAGCTGCAATTCCAAGTTTCTACGCCTTTGGTACTATCAATAATGATGCTAGTTGTGTATTTTTGTCCACTTACAGCAATAAAGTCGTGATCATGGCCATGGATAAAAACTTGGCCTTGTTGGTCGGGTTGAAATTTCATAAATTCGTTTCATTTCTATCAATATAGATGCAATTAAGCGTGTTGCAGTGCAAAAAAGCCTAAGTTATGTGTTCAAATTATATGTTTTTATAATGATCTTATCTGTTGTGGGGGTGCTTTGAAAACTATTGCTAAATCAAATAAGCTTGCTAATGTTTGTTACGACATTCGTGGTCCAATTATGGATAAAGCTCGTAAAATGGAAGAAGAAGGACAAAAAATTATCAAGCTCAATATTGGTAATTTAGCTCCTTTTGGATTTGATTCACCGGAAGAAATTCAGCAAGACATGATTCGTAACTTGCCCAATTCTGCTGGTTACTCCGATAGCAAAGGTATTTTTGCAGCCCGCAAAGCAGTGATGCATTACACCCAAGAACAAGGTATCAAGGGGGTTGTGTTAGACGATATATATTTAGGTAATGGCGCTAGTGAACTCATTGTAATGGCGACCAATGGCTTACTCAATGATGGCGATGAAATGTTAATTCCAGCCCCAGATTATCCATTATGGACGGCTGCAGTAAGTTTGTCAGGTGGTAGCCCTGTTCATTATTTATGTGATGAAAACAACGGTTGGATGCCTGATGTGGCCGACATTAAAGCCAAAATTACATCTAAAACCAAAGGTATAGTCATTATTAACCCCAACAATCCAACAGGCGCTTTGTACAGCGATGCTTTATTGTTAGAGCTAGTTGCAATTGCCCGTGAGCATAGTTTAGTTATTTTTGCCGATGAGGTGTACGACAAGGTGTTATATGATGGTGTTAAACATACCGCATTAGCTTCCTTAAGCGTAGATGTACTTACTTTAACTTTTAATAGCCTTAGCAAAAGTCATCGTTCATGTGGTTATCGTGCCGGCTGGATGGTGGTGTCTGGCGATAAACGCCGGGCTCAAGATTACATTGAGGGTCTGACCATTTTGTCTAATTTACGTTTATGTGCCAATGTCCCCGGACAATGGGCCATTCAAACTGCACTAGGCGGACATCAGAGTATTAAAGACTTAGTCAATGAAGGTGGACGTTTACGTAAACAACGTGATTTGGCTTATGACCTCATAACCGCTATTCCTGGAATTACATGTGTTAAGCCAAGTGCAGCTTTGTATATGTTCCCAAGGTTAGATCCTCAAATTTATCCCATTACCGATGACCAAGATTTTTTCCTGCAATTATTGGAAGAAACCAGAGTTATGTTGGTGCAAGGTACCGGGTTTAACTGGCACTCTCCCGATCACTTCCGAATTGTGTTTTTGCCTCATGAAGACGATTTACGAGATGCGATTGGTAGAGTCGCTCAATTCTTGGCTAAAAAGCGTCAAATTTACGGAACTGAGCATTTGCTTACTAGCAAATTAAAAGGCAAATCAAAATCAACAGAAAATTAATTTTCAGTTCATTTAATTGGTAGAATTTTCAACTGGCTTGTGTTTAGAGTCGATAAAAAAGAGAAGTTATGAAAGCTTTAAAAATTGGTATTTTGGGTCTTGGTACTGTAGGTGCAGGCGTATTTAACGTTTTAAATCGTAACCAAGACGAAATTATTCGTCGCACAGGTCGAGGCATTGAAGTGGTAATGGTGTGTAGGCGTAATGTAGCCGCTGCCCAAGAAATTGTTGGCAATAGTGTGCCAGTGGTAGCTGACCCAAGTGCTTTAATCAACCATCCAGAAATTGATGTTATTGTTGAACTAATGGGCGGTGATACTTTATCTAAAGAATTAGTGTTGGCAGCTATTGCCAATGGCAAACACATCGTCACCGCTAATAAGGCCTTGTTAGCGGTGCATGGAACTGAAATTTTTGCGGCTGCCAATGCTAAGGGTGTAATAGTGGCATTCGAGGCGGCTGTGGCTGGCGGTATTCCAATTATTAAATCTTTACGTGAAGGTTTAAGTGCTAATCGTATTGAATGGGTGGCTGGCATTATCAATGGTACTACCAATTTTATCCTCTCTGAAATGCGTGAGAAAGGCCTAGATTTTGCTGTTGTGCTTAAAGAAGCACAACGCCTAGGTTATGCAGAAGCCGATCCTACTTTTGATGTTGAGGGAGTCGATGCTGCTCACAAACTCACTCTTATGAGCTCTATTGCTTTTGGTGTGCCAGTACAGTTTTCTAAAGCCTTTATTCAAGGTATCTCCGAGTTAACTGCTACCGATATTAACTATGCAGAAGTACTTGGGTACAGAATTAAATTGCTCGGTATTACCAAACGCACGAGCAAAGGTATTGAATTGCGTGTTCACCCTTGTTTAGTGCCTAGCAAACGTTTAATTGCCAACGTTGAAGGTGCTATGAATGCGGTGATGGTGTGTGGTGATGCAGTAGGCACTACTTTGCATTATGGCAAAGGTGCAGGCTCAGAACCTACTGGTAGTGCCGTCATTGCCGACCTGATTGATATAGCTCGTTTATCAGATGCTACGCCTGCACAACGAGTACCGTTCTTGGCCTTCCAATCACAACATTTAAGTGATTTCCCCGTTTTATCAATGGATGAAGTCGTCACTAGTTATTATTTACGTATTCGTGTGGCCGATCAGCCAGGTGTTTTAGCCAATATTGCTAGCATCTTTGCTAAACATAATATCAGCATTGATGCTTTACGTCAGCGTGAAGCCGATGAAGTATGCGGCGAAGGTGCAAATCAGACAGATTTAGTCGTTTTGACACACGACTGTAATGAAGGTCAAATGAAAATGGCACTTGAACAAATTCAGGCTTTACCAACAGTGTTAGATAAAGTGATTTTGATTCGTAAAGAAGAATTAGCTTGAGTCTTATTAGCTGGCATTGATTACTTATAACTACCATTAAAACCCGTATCTGAAAAGTATCAAATAGGGGTTTTAAATCATTCAATTGCCCATGCATAAGATTGAGATAAGTCAAAAAGATTTTTAATTTTAAGGTTGAATGAAGATGAAATACATCTCTACTCGTGGCGATACTACACAGCGTGGTTTTTGTGATATTTTGCTAGAAGGCTTGGCCCCCGACGGAGGCCTTTATATGCCGGTAGCCTACCCTAAGGTAGATACAGTACTACTGGAAAAATTGCGTAAAGTGTATTTCGAGCAAGGTTATGCCGAACTTGCTTTTGAAATTTTGTCACTGTATATTGATGATATTCCAGCCCAAGATTTAAAAGCGCTTTGCCACAAAACTTATACTCAAGAAGTATTTGGTACATCTGCGATTGTGCCGGTGCGTAAATTAGCCAATGGAATTTCATTAGAAGCTTTATCAAACGGTCCTACTTTGGCCTTTAAAGATATGGCCATGCAATTATTGGGCAATTTATTTGAATACGAATTGGCTCGCCGTAAACAAGAGCTGAATATCTTGGGTGCAACTAGTGGTGACACTGGTAGTGCTGCTGAATACGCCATGCGTGGTAAAAAAGGAATTCGTGTTTTTATGACTTCACCAGCAGGTCGTATGAGCCCATTTCAACAAGCGCAAATGTTTAGCTTAATGGATAAAAATATTCATAATTTAGCCGTAGATGGTGTGTTTGACGATTGTCAAGACATGGTCAAAGCAGTTTCTAATGATTTGGCTTTTAAACGTGAATATAAAATTGGCACAGTCAACTCCATTAATTGGGCTCGTATGTTGGCTCAAGTGGTTTATTATTTTGCAGGTTATTTCCAAGCCACTTCTAGTAATCAAGAAAAGGTTAATTTTGTAGTTCCATCGGGTAATTTTGGTAATGTTTGTGCAGGCCATGTCTCTCGTATGATGGGTTTACCTGTTCATAAATTAGTCGTGGCTACCAACGAAAACAACGTGCTAGATGAATTCTTCCGTACTGGTGTTTATCGTGTGCGAACCAGTGCGAATACTTTTGAAACTTCTAGCCCATCTATGGATATTTCAAAAGCTTCTAATTTTGAGCGCTTTATTTTTGATTTATTGGGCCGTGATGGTGCTAAAGTGGCCGATTTATTTGGTCAACAAATTAATACCAAAGGTTGGTTTGATTTAAGCCAAGATGAGGCTTTTGCGAATGCAACTAGCCATTTTGGTTTTAGTAGTGGGGCGAGCAATCATGCTAATCGCCTCTCTACCATTCAATCGGTTTATGAGCATTCCAACGAAATGATAGACCCTCATACTGCC
>JALQUL010000055.1 GCA_023260735.1 Limnohabitans sp.
GCATGGACAAATGCTAAAGCTTGATCCCAATCCGTGGTACTTATACTGTTGGCAGTCGGAATAGAAAAATCTTTTAGCAACTCAAAACTTTGTAAGGTTTCACCCGCAATAGCAGTCGCCTTTAATACCTCTTTCCAGTAATTGAGTTGATCAATTGGAATAGTACTTGAATCGGTTTTTGCATCACCTCGGTTGGTGTGGCTGACTCGAATGGTTTTATGCTGCTGTGTTTTTATAAACTGACCATAATGCGACAAGGCCAATAAGGCAGTTTGTGTACCCATTAAAACAGGTAGGCCTTTATCTCGAAATTTATTACATTCAATTGGCGACATGGTAGCGCTCACATTACCCATTAACACTACCGGCTTGGTAGTGGACTGCCAGGTTTTTTCTAAAGCACGGCAACAGTCATACATAAACGCCTGGCCTTCTGCCATATTGGTGGCCATCACCACTGTACCTACCGCATTATCTTGTGCCATGGAAATTAAAGTGTCGGCCATCACATCTTGTCCATCCCCCCAATAGTCAAGCGGGTTAATGGCTTCTACACCAGGGCTTAATAAAGTAGCTAAATTATCGAGAGTAGTAGGATGTAATTTGGCAAACTCTAGCTCTAATGGTTCGGCAATATCGACAATCAATTGCCTTTCTCCACCGGAATCACAACCTAAGGCAATGGCAGAGGTATGGGGTCTGCGTGGAGCAGCTAATAGTTCCGCTGTATCCATTAACTCATCCAAGGTGTGGACGCTAATAACGCCATGGCGCTTAAAAATAAGATCAAACACATCTGCACTACCCGACATCGCACCGCTATGCGACTTTGCAAAATATTGGCCTTTTTCACTACGGCCTAATTTAAGCGCTACCACTGCAATACCGGCTGCACTGGCTTTATCAAGGGCGGCAATAAATAATTCAGGTTGACGAACGGTTTCAAGTACCAAAGCAATCACACGGGTACTCATTTGGCTAATTAAAAAATCCATGTATTGCGCTACACCCGTAGCCAACTCTTGACCTGCAGAAATAGCAGTATTAAAACGCATATGACGTAAATTACCCACAATACCAGACCAGGTAGAACCACTATGTGAAATCAAACCAATATGGCCTGATTTTTCTAGATTAGCAAATGGAAAACCAGTCATTTGCAATTGTGCTTCTAGATTAACAAAACCCATGCAATTAGCGCCACAAATTTGCATTTGATAAGCTTTGGCGACATCGGCAATTTTTTGAGTATGTTCAATCCCATCGTCATTAAGGCCATAAGCTCTACCAAACATCACTGCCGATTTAGCACCCGCTTGACCGGCCAACTCCAAATTGTCCGCTAATGCAGAATCAGCAATTGCCATAGCGACACAATCTGGCGCTTGTGGTAAATCTGCCAAACTCTTATAAGCCGGTAAACCATTCATCTCTGGGTACTTGGGATTGATTAAATATATCTGTCCTTGGTAACCCAAATATTGCACCGATTGGTACAACATATTGCCAAAACTGGACTGTTTAGGACTGGCACCCACAATCGCAATTGATTGTGGTTTTAACAAACAATCTAGGGCATGAGGCTGAGCTGATGTAATTTTGGACGTAGCTATCGCTACCGTCTCTAAACGATGGTTCAAAATAGTCTCCTCGGGGTTTTTAAATTTTTTGAAGGCAGTCTTTTTTCAACTGCATCAGATGCTCAAGCGGCATCTGATTTTTTTACCTATAAGGCTAGTGGCTCTAATGGCGCCAATCGATTTATGATGTTTTTAAATCGACCACTACACGACCGTGGGCCTTACCAGCCATCATTTCTGTAGCCAATTGTGGCAACTCTGCCAAGCTTACGAGTCTTTGAACTTGTGCATAAGCGGCACTTGGGCAATCGCTTAATAAACGCTGCCAAGCAGTGTTTCGTTTAGTAGCAGGGCACATTACAGAATCAATGCCTTGCAATCTCACACCACGTAAAATAAAAGGTAAAACAGTGGTGTCTAATGCCGTACTAGCCGCTAAACCAGAAGCGGCTACTACACCCAAATAATTTATTTCAGATAAAATTTGCGCCAAAATTGGGCCACCCACAACATCCACAGCAGCGGCCCAACGCTGACCCGCTAATGGACTCATCTTGGTTTGCCACTCGCTAATTGCCAAAACCTCTTTGGCGCCTAAGGCAGTTAAATAAGCTTGGTTTTCAGTGGGGCGGCTACTTAAAGCACACACTTCATAGCCAAGTTGAGCCAAAATAGCGACTGCCATACTGCCCACTCCACCACTAGCACCAGTCACGACTACTTTACCACTTTTTACGCCAGCTTCTTCAATGGCCATGACCGATAACATAGCAGTTAAACCTGCCGTGCCAATGGTCATGGCCTGCTGAGGTGACATGCCTTGTGGCAAAGCGGTTAACCACTCGGCCTTTACTTTTTGCACTTGGCTATAACCACCCCAAAAACGTTCGCCTACACCCCAACCGGTTAAAATAACACTATCGCCTTTTTTCCATTGACCGGTTTTACACTCCACAACTGTACCCACTAAATCAATGCCTGCGACCATTGGGAATTGGCGGATAATTTTTCCGGTACCCGTTAGTGCCATTGCATCTTTGTAGTTGAGGCTTGAATAGGCCACTTCTACTGTGGTGTCTAAATCGGGTAAATCAGCAGTAGTAAGTGTTTGAACAGACGCTTGTGTGGTGCCGTCTTGTTGTTGAAGTACCAAGGCTTGAAAATTTTGAGTCATGATAAAAATAGTAAAAAAGTAAAAACTCTTGTCAGATGAATGAAAGTCTGAGCGAATTTTCTAACTTGGCACCAAGAAGTACAAACAAATAAAAAATTGCTTATAGATTAGTTTCACTAATACTTAAATTATTCAGACTAATGAAAAATCAATTAAAACAGGTTTTTTATTTTCAAAATAATTATATTGATGGCTTTAAAGATGATGTAGTAGCAAAATTCAGCTCTAACCATTGTTGCCTAATAGTGGGATGAGCTAAAAATTCTTCGCGCTTACCACTCCATTGCACTTGTCCTTGGCCTAACACCAAAACCTGTTGGGCCAGCTCTAAACTTAAATTGAATTTTTGTTCTATTAACACCACTGTGCCACCTTTTTGTTGGTAGCTTTTCAAGGCCAGCGAAATTTGTTGCACCACTTGTGGAGCTAAGCCTTCGGTGGGCTCGTCCACAATTAACAAACTAGGTTGCCGTAACATAGCCCTAGCTATACTTAACATTTGTTGTTCACCACCCGACAAACTTCCTGCCGACAGATTTTGTCGCTTTAACAAAGATGGAAATAATACCCATACATCGTCAAAGCTAAATTCTTGTGCAAACTGATTAGCTTGCTTGGATGAGGATGACCAATTAAAAAAGCCATTAAAAGAACCTTTTTTCGCCTGTCCTAAAACCAAGTTTTGCATAACGCTCAAGGTAGGAAAAACATCTCTGGTCTCAGGGACATAAGCAATACCTAAGCGGGCTCGTTTATAGCTAGGTAAACCAACTAACTCTTGACCTTGCCATTGAATACTACCTGTGCAATGAATTAGTCCAACGATTGATTTGGCAAAACTGGAGCGTCCTGCACCATTTCGTCCTAGTATGGCGGCAATTTGCCCTTCTTTTAATTTCCAATTGATTTGATGCAAGACTTTTGTAGCATCATAAAAGCCATTGAGTTGCTGTATTTCTAACATTTACTCTGCTCCTGCCAAATGACTTTTTGGCTGTATCAACTGCCCTAAATAGGCCTGCTGAACTTTGTCATTGGCTTGGATTTCAGTGGCACTACCGATGGCAATTATTTGTCCTTGATCAAGTACTGCAATTCGGTCAGCCACTGCAAATACTAAATCCATATCATGCTCTACCAATAAAACCGTTTTGTTTTTTCGCAAGTGATTAAAGTGGTGAATCCAAGCATGGGTTTCGCTCTGACTTAGGCCGGCAGTGGGTTCGTCTAACAATAAAACTTTGGCTTTCCCGACGCATAAAATAGCTAAATCTAGTGCTCTTTGATGGGCATAACTTAATTGATGCGGGTAAGCGTCTTGTTGCTCCAATAAATCAAACTCTTGTAATAATGGGTAAATGTGCTGCTGGAGGTCGTGTTGCTGAAGCACCCTTTGGAAACAGCTATAAGGGTTTGCTGAATTAGCAATATAGCCTGCTATTAAGTGCTCTTTGACGCTTAAGTTCGTAAATAAACTAGAGCTTTGAAATCCCCTAGCCCATGCTAATTTTTTGATTTGATAAGGTTTTAAACCACATATATTTTTTTGTTTAAAAATAATCCTACCTGTGTTGGCTATTAGGTATCCCGACATCACTTGTAACAGGCTAGATTTACCTGCACCATTAGGGCCAATGAGTGCCAACACTTCATGTTTAAAAATGCTTAAATTGACCTGTTGCAAAATAGTACTTTGCCCTAATTGCAAAGTCAAATCTTGAATTTGAATAATAGCTGTTGACATATTTTTACGTTACTGATTAGTCCACTTAATGATGACTGAAAAAGGGTTGATACAATTGCTCAATGGCTAGCATGAATAGGCATACAAAGGCGAGTAGCAACAAGCAAAAACCAGCTTTTTTAAAATTTTGTAAAGTCCAATTTTGGCGCTTTAAAGCAGCTCTAAGAACAAGCTGACTTTTACTAAAAAAACCAGCTACACCATTGGCTCCGTAAAGCACTACTAGCATAAATAATAATCCTAAATACAACAACCAAGCAGGGCTAATATGACTGAGGTAACTATTGGCAAAAACCCCTAAAAATGCCCCTAAAAATGCTCCCCATGCAGTTTGTATGCCACCCAATAAAGCAAATAATAAAATTTGCCCCGACTGCTGTCCACTTAAAACATCGGCACTCACAAATTCAAGTAACAACGCTTGCAGAGCACCAGCAACTCCGGCCCAAAAACCAGCTATGACAAAAGCTATTTGCCTCACTTTATGATCATTCCAACCCATCGCTTGAGCCCTAACAGGATTGCTTTTAACTGCGTTAATAGCCATACCTAAAGATGTTTTGTTAATATAAGCTAACGCACTAAAAGCTGCTATTGCATAAACTAAAATGAGGTAATACAACTCTATATTAGTGGCAAATTTCCAACCCAAAAAACCATTGCCATATACCCTGTTTGCCGATAAACCTGCTTCACCACCAAACCATTGTGGCCATGCTGGTGCTAATACATGTATTAACTCTGCGACGGTTAAGCTCAGCATAGCAAACACCACTCCTGTTTTAAGAGTACTAGGGTAAGCCAAAATAATCGCGAACAAAGCCACCATAAAACCAGCTATCAAAGGGATTAAAACCACGGGCAATATTTCTAACACCGGCCATTTGGCAATCGCTTGCAAAATATAAATAGCACAATAACTACCTAGTCCTACATAGACTGCATGGCCAAAACTAAGTAATCCCATGCGCCCCATTAACCATTGAAAACTTAAAATTGCCACGCTGCTAATGCCAACTTGCATCATGAAGTGAATCACTTGGCTACTAGTACCTAGGGCGGGTAAGGGCAAGCAACACAAAACCAAAAATAAAATCAACCACAGACCTAACTGCCATGGCTTTTGTAAAGGTAAATAATAGTTGAAATTAGGTAGATGCACTTCTCACCCCCATTAAACCTTTGGCACGAAATAACAAACTAAGAGCCAATAAAATAAAAGGTAGGGCGGCTCCCCAACTCGCCCATGTCGAATAACTTAACACCATGGTTTGTAATAAACCAATCGCTAAGGCCACCCAAAATGCACCAGCCACAGAGCCTAATCCACCCAATACAATAATCACAAAACCCATGACACCCATATTCAAGGCCATAGACGGTTCGGTCACAAAAGCCTGCCCGCCCAATACGCCTGCTAGGCCTGCTAACACACAACCAGCGGTAAACACCATGGTTTTAATAAAGGCTAAGTTATAGCCTAAAGTAGATAAAGTTTGCGGATGAGTTAAAGCGGCTTCTATGACTAAGCCAGCTCGACTCCAACGCAAGAACAGCATTAAACTTACTGCAATTAAAAGCGATACCGACATCATTAAGACTTTTAATTGACTCACACCAAACACACCAATGGCAAATGCTTGCCTAGTCCAAAATGGCTCTAAGATGGCAGGTAATGCCGACTTACCCCATATTAATTGAACCATTTCTAGCACCACATAGGCAAAACCAAAGGTAAGTAGCATTTCAGCCGCATGACCTTTGGAGTACACCCGTCTTAAGCAAACTAGTTCAAAGCCAAGTCCAATTAAG
>JALQUL010000060.1 GCA_023260735.1 Limnohabitans sp.
ACTTCAATGCTTGCGATTAATGGGCTGTAAGTTTGGAACGTACGCTCTACACCTTCGCCATTGGAAATTTTACGAACGATAAAGCCGCTATTTAAACCGCGGTTACGTTTCGCAATTACAACACCTTCGTAAGCCTGCACACGTTTACGTGTACCTTCAACTACGTTAACGCTAACGATAACGGTGTCGCCAGGGCCAAACGCTGGAATTGTTTTACCCAAACGGGCCATTTCTTCTTTTTCAAGAATTTCGATTAAGTTCATGTTTTTCCTACAAAGGATCATAGACTGCGCCTGCGTTAAGTGCAGTTTTTCACTGCTTTCTTAACAATTAAAATAAATAAAGAAAAGGCCAGCTAGAGGATCGGTTAGCCTTCTATTATAACTTGGATTTGGCTTTTGTAGTACTTGGCTTTAATAAATCAGGGCGTTTATTTTGGGTAACCACTTGTCTTTGCTGTTGACGCCATTGGTCAATAAGACCATGATTACCTGACATTAAGGTAGTTGGTACAGGGATATCTCGCCACACTTCGGGCCTTGTGTAGTGTGGGCAATCTAATAAACCATCAATGGCCGGGTTAAAACTATCGAAGGCATGACTGTCTTGATCGCTTAACACTCCTTTTTGTAAACGTGCAACTGAATCGAGTAAGGCAATAGCAGCAATTTCGCCGCCCGATAAAACAAAATCACCAAGGCTAATTCTTTGCGTGACATAGGTGTCAATAAAGCGTTGGTCTAGACCTTCATAACGACCACATAATAAGATAGCGCCTTGGCTATCTGACCAATTTTGTACAGCATTATGATGGAGCAACTCGCCTTGCGGACAAAATAACACAACAGGAGCATTGTCTTGGCGCTGCGCCACGATTGCATCCACACAATCGGCTAAGGGCTGAGCCATTAATACCATACCAGGGCCACCGCCAAAGGGCCTGTCATCGACCCTTTTATAACGACCCGGAGCATAGTCACGTAATTGATGTAAATGCACCTCTACTGCCCCACTTTCAAAAGCTCTACGAGTAATACCACTACTTAAAAATGGTGCAAACAACTCGGGAAATAAAGTCACTACATCAAAACGCATAAATGAAATCTAATAAAATTAAAAAACTTAGAGGTTATAGTCCAGTGGCCAGTCAACTAAAATTCGCTTGTTGGCCAACTCTACATTGGTAATGTAGGCAGAAACAAAAGGAATTAGTATTTCTTGATTTTTTGGAGTGGTTTCATTTTTAATGACTAGAACGGTTTGTGGCCCAGTGGAAATCAAATCATCAACAGTGCCTAATTCTTGGCCTTCCAAATTGATCACCTTCAGACCCATTAAATCGACCCAATAATATTCATCTTCTTGGGTACTTGGAAAGCTAGATCTTGGAATAAAGATGCGTGCACCTTTTAACATTTCTGCACCATTACGGTCGGTAATGTCATTAAAACGCGCAACCAAAGTATCGGCATGTACCTTAACCTCTTTAATACGCACTAAAGAGTTGTTTTCAAAACCTTTGGCTCCTCGAGTAGCTGGTGCTAAATACCAGCGCCTAGCAGACAATAAAGCCTTAGGGTCCGAGCTAAATGGCAAAATTTTTACCCAGCCCTGAACACCCCAAGCGTCAAGAATACGACCTACTTCAAAGGCATCTTCTGGAAATTCAGTATTTTCTAGTCCTAAATTCATGATATTTTTATATTAAATGGGACACAATCAAAATCAATATAATTTTGACTTCATTTTGAAAAGTATAGAGACGATTACTTTTTGCGATGACTTATTAAAAAATAAAGGCGAACAAGCTAAGCTTATTCGCCTTTTACAATTTACATTGTTTAACAATAAAATTGATGAGTTTGTAGGTTTGACTTAAAAAGCCAAATTACAACAATTAAGCAGCGGCTTTACCAGCTTGCTTGATTAAACGCTCTACGGTTGGTGATACTTGAGCACCAACACCACGCCAGTAAGTTAAACGATCTTGATTCAAGCGGATGCTTTCTTCTTGACCACGAGCGATTGGGTTATAAAATCCAATACGTTCGATAAAGTTACCGTCACGACGTGAACGTTTATCAGTTACAACAATGTTAAAGAAAGGACGTGCCTTAGCACCGCCCCTAGCGAGTCGCACAACGACCATGGTTAATCCTTCGAATTCAGAAAAGTTCTGAAAAAACATAGAAACCAGCGCTGAGACACGTAAACTACCCACCCGGGAAGCAACACGCTGGAAAGTGCATAATTATACAATTCATTCAACCTGATTAGAGAAAAAAAGATGATTATTCGACCTGCAAACGAACAAGATATTACGCAAATCACACAAATTTACTCCCATCACGTGCTAAATGGCACTGGAACCTTTGAAATTGACCCACCAAGCGAGCAAGATATGCAAGCCCGTTGGCAAGATGTGTGCAGTAAAAAACTACCTTATTTGGTTTTAGAAGATGATGGCCAAATTATGGGCTTTGCTTATTGCAATTGGTTTAAACCACGCCCAGCCTACCGTTTTTCTGCGGAAGATTCAATTTATATGCACCCAAACAGTGTGGGCAAAGGCATGGGCCGACTGTTAATGTCAGAGTTATTAGCCCAAGCACAAAGGGCTGGTATTCGTAAATTGATTGCAGTAATTGGAGACACCTCCAATGCCGGTTCAATTGGGCTACACAGTGCAATGGGCTTTGTTCATGTTGGCACTATTGGCGCGTGTGGCTGGAAATTTGATCAATGGTTAGATGTTGTATTAATGGAAAAAGCCTTAGGAGACGGTGCGAATAGTAGTCCTGTGTAAAATGATTTCAATTAAATATGCTTGGCATCGACATCGTTAATATGACGAAGTGTATCTACCACTATGTAGCTTATTGATAAAAAAGTTATTTCCTATGCCACAATCCATCTCTATCATTCAACCATCATTCTTCGTATGAAAAACAAAACAATAGCAACATGGTTATCATTTATTGGCGGCCCATTGGGGCTACATCGTTTTTATTTATATGGTTTTGGTGATTTACTGGGTTGGTTTTTGCCAATTCCTACGGCATTAGGACTCTACGGTATTAGCCTTGTTCAAGCCAATGGTGTAGATGATCA
>JALQUL010000072.1 GCA_023260735.1 Limnohabitans sp.
AGCCAATCTGTTAATCGTTTATGACTGAGCCATTCTGGTGTAGCGGAGGCTACTTTATAATCATGGGTTTGGATTGTTTTTGTTTTTTGTAAACCTGCGGTAAAGTTGCGCCACGGATTTAAACAAGTCAGCAAAATACGACCCTCTGGAACTAAAACTCGCTCTACCTCCCTTAGTACCTGCATAGGATTTTCTGAGACTTCTAGAGTATGTGGTAACAACAATAAGTCAATTGAGTTGCTCGCAAAAGGTAAATATTCTGGAGACACTATTAAATTGTCAAAAAACTGAGGTAATTGACTTGTTTCTTGACCTTGTACAAGTTGTGCTCGCCATTTATATGGCATTCTATTGGCATGAAGTAAATCATGCTCGGTTAAGCCCAGTTGCAGTGCGTAATATCCAAAAATATTGGTGGTTAACTCATCGAGTTGTTGTTGCTCCCAATTAAAGATAGTTTGACCAAATGCTGTCTCTTGCCACTGAATAAGCATGAATCATGACCCTCTATTGAACAAAGTTATTATGAAAAAAATCATTGGTTTGCCTGCTTTTACCGACAACTATATATGGATCATTATCGATTCCAAAAGTGCCATCGTGGTCGATCCTGGTGATGGGCAATTAGTTGCAGATTATCTCAACTCCAATAACTTAGCACTTGATAGCATTTTAATCACACACCACCATGCAGATCATACGGGCGGAATTAAGCTCTTACAAAACATTTTTAATGCAACGGTTTACCTACCAGAAAACTCAAAAGTTCAAGTTGAGGGAGTCTTTAAAACGGTCAAAGACCTTGATAACATTGAAGTTTTAGGATTAAATGCTAGAGTTATAGCAACTCCAGGCCATACCTTAGATCATGTTTGTTATCACTTTTCAGACCTTGAAGAACAATCGGTTTTATTTACGGGAGACACTTTATTTGTTGCAGGATGTGGTCGGTTATTTGAAGGTACGCCAGCACAAATGTTAGAATCCTTAGATAAGTTATCTGAATTGCCAATAAATACTTTGATTTATTGCGCACATGAATACACGCTAGCCAATTTGGCTTTTGCTAAAACAGTTGACCCAGGCAATATTGCTTTACTTGATTTCGCAGTTCTTTGTAAAGAACAGCGACAAGCTGGCATTAAAACCGTACCCTCAACGTTGGCACTTGAACAGCAAATTAATCCTTTTCTTCGAATTAGGTGTCACGACATTCAACAATCAGTTCAAAAGCATAGTGCTTGTGAATTCCAAGATATTGCCATTTTCGCTGCTCTTAGAAAATGGAAAAATGAGTTTTAAAAGATGATCTCTCAATTGATTAATTTCCCTAAAGCAAAAAAATGGCTAGTGGTGGTAATACTGAGTTCCCCAATTATCGCTAGTAATACGGGTGCGTTTGCGGCCTCTCGAGATCAAGATGAAGTCTCGGTGAACAACAATACGAATAAGAGTAGTGCAGTATCGGTTGAAAAAACACCTCCAGTTAGTGTTTATAAACCTTTGCATCATGTGAGTTTACCGCCAGGTCCTATGTTACCTGCTAGCCATACGGGCGCAACTACCCTCACCAATCCTAATAACGCTACAAATAACACTACAAATAACGCTCCTACTTATTTGCCTAGTCCACCGGTGGTCAATGCCATTATTCGTTCTGAACCCATTAAGTCCCCTGCCTTACAAATTAGTCCAGAAATGCGACTTGGTGAGAACAATAATGCACTTAGTTTAAAACCCAATACAAGTACTAACTCGCAAAATATTTGGGAGCGTATTCGCCGTGGTTATGCAATGCCTAATCTTGATAATAGTTTAGTAAAAGACCGTGAACAGTGGTACTCGTCTAGACCTGACTATATTGTGCGCATGACCGAGCGCTCTAGAAAATATCTTTATTTTATTGTTGAAGAATTAGAGCGTCGCAATATGCCTACCGAATTAGCACTCTTACCTTTTGTAGAAAGTGCTTTTAATCCGCAAGCCGTATCTAGCGCAAAGGCAGCGGGTATGTGGCAATTTATGCCCCGTACCGGCGAGTATTTTGACCTGAAACAAAATATGTTCCGTGATGAACGCCGTGATGTTTTAGCCTCTACTAAAGCAGCCCTTGATTACCTACAAAAACTTTATGGCATGTTTGGTGATTGGCATTTGGCCTTAGCCGCTTACAACTGGGGCGAAGGCAGTGTAAGTCGTGCTATTGCAAAAAATCAAAAAGCGGGTTTAGGACTGCAATATGAAGACTTAAACATGCCAGCCGAAACAAGGCTGTATGTGCCTAAGCTTCAGGCGGTTAAAAACATTATTAGTGCACCCGAATCTTTTAGTTCTGAATTACCAGAGATTCCAGATCATCCTTATTTTGCATCTGTCAATATTTCTAGAGATATAGATGTGGTGCTTGCAGCCAAATTAGCACAAGTACGTTTAGATGACTTTAAAGCACTTAATCCATCGGCCAACAAGCCTGTGATTTTAGCGGCTGGTACACCACAAATTTTATTACCTTGGGATAATGCTTCTGTATTTGAAACTAATTTACAGGCTATGGGTAACAAACCACTAGCGACTTGGACGGCTTGGACGGCCAAACAAGATATGACCGTAAGTGCAGTTTCAGATTTAGTCAATATGTCTGAAAGTGAACTTCGTGAAGTGAATCGAATTCCACCTAGAGTCAAAATTAAAGCGGGTTCTACCTTAGTGATTAGAAGACAAAGCGAGTTTCAAAAAGACGTTTCTGAACAAGTACTTGATAATGCAAAAATTGATTTTGCTCCAGAAATTACCTTATCAAAGAAATACGTCAAGATCAAACCGAAAGACACCATTGATAGTTTTTCAAAGCGTTATGGTCTCACTCCAGCATTGGTTGCACAATGGAATAATATCAGTGTTAAAACCTCTTTAAAAGGTACAAAAGGGCTAGTGATTTATGTGCCGTCTAACAAACAATTGGTACAAGCAAAGGGTAAAACCAAAGCTGGTAAACAATTGGCAAGCGCAAAACGTACAACCAAACAATCGGTCACAAAAGTAGGCTTAAATACTAAAAAGCAAAATAATAAAAGTACTGGTAAAGGCAAGGGTAAAAATAAAAATACCTAAAAAAATGGCTTATGCCATCATTGCTTAATGGCTTTTAATTCATTTATTTTCTATCTACTATTGCATGAGCAATGGTAGATAGATCGACATATTCTAGTTCGCTTCCCGCTGGAATTCCTCTAGCTAAACGAGTCACCGCCACGCCTCTTGCTTTTAAGGCCTGTGCTATCACATGGGCTGTAACCTCACCTTCGGCGGTAAAATTAGTGGCAATAATCACCTCTTTAATTGAGTTCTGTCCAGACTCAATGGGTTGAAATAAATTCAACAAATTAGCCATGCCTATATCGTGTGGGCCAATGCCTTCATGGGGACTTAGTTTGCCCATTAATACAAAATAATAGCCCTTATAAACACCCGTTTTTTCAAGGGCGGCTTGGTCAGCTGGTGTTTCAATTATGCAAAGTCGCGACTCATCTCGAGTGGAGTCGGCACATATCTCACATAAGTCTAAATGAGTAAGAGTGTGACACTTTTTGCAGTGCCCCACCTCTTGTACTGCGGCTTGTAAAGTCGCTGCAATTTTTAAAGCGCTTGGTCTATCTTGTAGCAATAAGTGATAAACCATTCTGGAAGCCGATTTAGGCCCCACCCCAGGCAAACAAGCTAGAGCGTCAATCGCATTTTGGAGTGGGTCAATAGGACTCAATTGAAATAAAAAATGAAATATAACAATATCAAATTAAATTGAAACCAATGATTAGAATGGGAACTTCATCCCACCTGGCAAGCCTGGCATACCACCAGCAATTTTGCCCATTTTTTCTTGGCTTACCTCTTCGGCTCTGCGAACTGCTGCATTAAAAGCAGCCGCTACTAAATCTTCAAGCATGTCTTTGTCTTCTGCTAACAAAGTAGGAGAAATTTCAACACGGCGAACTTCATGCTTACATGTCATAGTGATCTTTACTAAACCTGAAGCAGCCTCGCCGGAAACCTCCACTAGTGCTAATTCGTCTTGCGCTTTTTTAAGATTATCTTGCATGGCTTGAGCCTGCTTCATGAGACCTGACAATTGACCTTTGTTAAACATATATACCTTTCTGTAATACTAAAATAAATGGCTAAATAAAATAATTAATGAGTAATTTTGGGTTTAATTTGAACACTTGAAGTAATAAGCTTTGCATCCCAATCATTCACCCAAGTTTGCACCCATGGATGAGCAGCTAAAAAGTCAATCGCCTCATCTTGCAACAGCGTTTTTTGAGCATTTAAGCGCTTCACTGGATTATCAGATACCGAACCAATCTCGACTACGAGTTTAACCTGCCATCCGGCATTTAATAAAGCCTGTTCTAAACGTTCTTTATTAGTCCCCTGAATTAAAGACTCCCGTTCAACTCTTAAATACCATTGCTCTGGAGCTTGTTGCGATGCTTTATTATTAGCAGAACTGAGTTGATCTCGGGCTATTAATTGAGATTGCAAGGCCAACTCACGAACAAAAGCGTTCACCAACTCTTTTTTCACCAAATCTTGAACCACCTGTAACCAAAAATCACCTGCTTCAGTGGCTTGATATTGAGGCTTAACTAATGCGGGGCTAGGGGTTAAATGGATAACTTCAGCTTCAGGCATGACCTCTGGTTCACTAAGTGTACGAACCGGTAGTTGTCGTACGGAATGGTTTGGCTGAGTCGGTTGCCCTGTAGTGGGTGTAGATGGTGCTTGAACTAAAGCCCTTAATGAAGGAGAGATATTGTCTAGGTTCGCCGTAATAGTTGAGTTACCAATTGGATTGCTAGCTGAAATACTCGGAATAGGGGACTGATTATTATGAATAACTGGAGCTACAGTATGAGAAGTTTGCTCGTTAAGTTGGGTCGCTACAGGCACAACAATTGGGAAAACAGATTCTACTGGAGTAGAAAGGGCTGCTGTAACTGAATCACTAGCTGTGTTGCTTGCTACTTCAAGTGGTGGGCTAACAGACACTTCTGTGCTTGCTAAATGGTTTTCGGTGTTTATAAAGCTATTGGATTTTTGTCCTAATGTTTCAGTGACCGATAAAGCCCCAGAAGGAACTGTTGACTTTGGCATAAACACCAGTGCTCTTAATAAAATCATATTAAGTGCTGCGTATTCATCAGGAGCCAAACCCAGCTCCTGACGACCATGCAAGGCAATACTATAAATTAACTGCACCACATCGGCTGGCAATGCTTGGGCTAAGATTTTAAAATCTGCTATTTCAGGATCGGAAGCGTCTGAGACATGCGGTGAT
>JALQUL010000128.1 GCA_023260735.1 Limnohabitans sp.
AATACCTTTGTCATGACCAAATTTTCGGGCTAATTTAAGTGCTGCTTCGTTGGCTTCTAGGCCAGTCGAGCAAAAGAATGCTTTTGATAAACCCGATAGTTGCACTAATTTTTCTGCTAATTGAGCTTGGCCTGGAATATGATAGTAGTTGCTACAATGAATCATTTGGGCTAGCTGATCTTGTAATGCTGGTACTAACTCAGGATGATTGTGTCCTAATGTATTGACTGCAATTCCCGATAGCCCATCTAGGTATCGTCGGCCCTCAGTGTCCCACACTTCACATCCTTGACCACGTGTTAATGCAATGGGTACACGTCCATAGGTGTTCATTAAATAAGGTGAGTTTTCTAGAGGGGCTAAAGGCATACAAGACTCCAATTGGTTTGAATGCTCGGTATTCACCGCGAATACCGGTCGCATTAAATGAGTCAATAATTGTAGTTTGTTTATGAGCCTTAAGGCTGTTTAATCAATGCAGATTTCAAATAACTTGATTTGAAGTCGATATAAAAATACGTTTTGCTTGGCCTGCAAGGTAGATTCAAAACAAAAGCTTTGTTATAGGCTTACTTTTTAACTGACTTGTAAGTTTAATTAAGTTTTAAGGGAATTCATTATTAGGCAATCTCTGCGTTAAAATCAAGATCCTCCACGTTATCCGCGTGACATCTTTTTTTAAATTGTCAATCAGTAGCTACCGCTATTGCATTGCCCATTAGAGTTCAACTCAAACATCAACATGTCAACCCCCATTTACAAGGAAATTCTCATTCAAGGCCTTACCCCAGACGGTAAACAGTTCAGGCCAAGTGACTGGGCAGAACGCCTTGCCGGTGTGATGAGTCAATTTCGACCAGGCGGAGCCCAGCCAGGTCGTCAAATTAGCTACTCCCCATGGTGTGAGCCTACCGTTATTAATGGTGTACGTTGTGTTATTGTGAATTCAGAGTTACGTGAGTATGAGCCCATGGCGTGGGATTTTGTACTTAACTTTGCTAAAGACAATAATTTGGTGGTTTCTGATTTTTGCGTCTTACCTGATTTAGATAAACTATAAAAATTTGGTTTTTGAGCCAGTAGTATTGGTCTAACTTTTAAAAATCGCTGCTCAATTTCATTACACATCCAGTTCTTTGAACCTGTTACAACAATAGGTTTTACTTTCTGTCTAAGATCTAATGGCGATCTAAAGCGGGTAATAGTGGTAACTCAGATGTCACTAACGGGTGTAAAACCCTTACTAAGCTGTCGCTTTGTCGATATTTCGAGTCGAAAGTTTCTTACTCATGTATTTCATTTTTGACTATGCTTAAGCTCAAGAAGGGTAAATCTAGCTAAGTTTTAAGATATTGAAGCAAATTCAAACATTTTTATGAGTGTTTTCCCTTGTGTAGATTTTTAAAAATTTCATTTTTATCCTTATATATCAAGTAGTTATATTAATTGTTAGTTTTATTAATTGACTCTCAATTGACATTGTGTCAGACATCGTTTTTTAATGCAGAATAAAATGCTATGGTTTTAATCCAAGGCGAGTTGTTGTTAGAATGTAATAGTTACTAATTGGGTTAAAGTCTTTAGGAACTAGCAGTATCTCTACACTATTGTTGTCACAGAAATAAGTTGGAGTTGAACTAACACTTTTTTTACACCTAGCAAAGCTAGAAACTAAAAACGAATGTGTTAATTTTATCTAACTACAAGAGTGCATAATGAATGAAAAGTTGCTGCGAAATGCCTAAACAATGTTTGTCATTGCTTGGTAATTTTTTAATAGTTTTTAATTTTTTGTTTCTTTTTATTCAATCCATTTGAGGGAATGACATAATGAAGGTTTTGGTTGCCGTCAAACGCGTTGTAGATTACAACGTTAAAGTTCGCGTTAAATCTGATGGCACTGGCGTAGATGTCGCCAATGTCAAAATGAGCATGAATCCTTTCGATGAAATCGCTATTGAAGAAGCGGTTCGTCTCAAGGAAAAAGGTGTAGTTACTGAAATCATTGCGGTTTCATGCGGTCCGACTCAGTGTCAAGAAACACTTCGTACTGCCATGGCCATTGGTGCAGATCGTGGTATTTTGGTGGAATGCAATGAAGAAATGCAGCCTTTAACTGTGGCTAAATTACTCAAAGCAGTTGCCGACAAAGAGCAACCTAGTTTGGTCATTGTGGGTAAACAAGCCATTGATGACGACTGTAATCAAACAGGTCAAACTTTAGCTGCTTTGGCCGACTGGCCACAAGCCACTTTTGCTAGCAAGGTAGAAGTGTCTGGTAATGTTGCTACCATCACTCGTGAAGTCGATGGCGGTTCAGAAACCCTTACCCTCACATTGCCAGCAGTGGTTACCACTGACTTGCGTCTTAATGAGCCACGTTATGTAACTTTGCCTAACATCATGAAGGCCAAGAAAAAGCCTTTAGAAGTTTTACAAACTGCTGACCTAGGCGTAACAGTTGCATCTAACTTAAAAACCGTCAATGTTGCAGAACCTGCTCAACGTAAGGCTGGTATTAAAGTAGCAGATGTTGCTACTTTGGTTGAGAAGCTTAAAAACGAAGCAAAAGTCATTTAAGACTTTTATTTTGTTATTTTCATCTTCATATATTTTAGATTTACCAATTAAAGGATGATTCATGACTGCTTTAGTAATTGCTGAGCATGACAATGGTTCAATTAAGGGCGCGACATTAAACGCCGTAAGTGCTGCATTGCAATGTGGTGCAGAAGTAGATGTGTTAGTAGCTGGTTCTTCTTGTGACGGTGCTGTTGCTCAAGCTGCCGCTATTGCCGGTGTGCGTAAAGTAATTCAAGCCGATGCTCCTCATTTAGGCAACGGCTTGGCCGAAAACATTGCTAATCAAGTGTTGACTTTGGCTGCCAACTATTCACATATTTTGTTTGCTGCAACTGCATCAGGCAAAAATATTGCACCACGTGTAGCGGCTAAACTTGATGTCAACCAAGTATCTGATATTCACAAAGTAATCAGTGCTGACACTTTCGAGCGCACTATTTATGCGGGTAATGCATTGGCAACAGTGCAAAGTATTGATTCAGTAAAAGTGATTACAGTGCGTACCACTGGTTTTGACCCTGCAGCCTCTACTGGTGGCTCTGCAACTACCGAAACTGTGGCGGCCGCTGCAGCTTTCGATAAAGTTCAATTCTTAGGTAGTGAAATTGCTAAAAATGACAGACCGGAATTAACAACTGCCAAAATTATCGTTTCTGGTGGCCGTGCTTTAGGTTCTAGCGAAAAATTCACTGAAGTGATGACTCCATTGGCTGACAAATTAGGTGCAGCCTTAGGTGCTTCACGTGCCGCAGTAGATGCAGGTTATGCACCTAACGATTGGCA